>CAZPTO010000223.1:0-6302 GCA_964589155.1 uncultured Bacteroidaceae bacterium
TAATCAGGGATGTGGCCTTCACACAACGCATCCCCTCCATGCTCAAAGATTATGAGGCGATCCCATGGGACCATTTTGGCGTTGGATACAATACGATTTACCTGCCCTATGTTACCCTGAATTACCATAATAACGACACTGCCACCCGTATCATTACCCGGCGGGCAGAGATCTACAACCAGTTCTGGGACGAGCGCTTCGATCCGGGAAATGCTTCCACCCAGGACATCCTTCCAGGGTCCTTCGTGACACATAACATCAGCAGCATTTATCCATTCGAGTTCAACCGTGGTGACACCGCCAGTTACCGGGTCAAGGCGTGGATACAGACCGATGATTTTGACAATAAGGCCAATGATACGATCTATCGCACCCAGGCATTCCGGGATTATTTTGCATACGACGACGGAACTGCCGAGCGTGCATACGGGTTGCGGGGACAGGGCACCAACAACGGCCTGATCGCGGTAAAATTCAATAGTTTCATTGCTGATGAGCTGGGAGGGGTGGACATCTACTTCACGCAGCTCATCGACTCACTCAACCTGGATTACTATTATAAATTCATGGTCTGGGATGATGATGAAGGTAAACCGGGAGCTGTAATTTATAACGGACAGATCGATCATACCGTGGTCTATCCCGACAGGATCAATAAATATACACGTTTCGAATTTGCAAAGGAAGTACCCGTCAGCGGCACTTTCTATGTTGGCCTGCTGCAATACAATACATTCCTGTTGAATATAGGCATGGACATCAACAAACCCGGCGACGGAACATTGTTCTACAATATTGGAAACGGATGGATCCCTTCAGAGGCTCCCGGTTCACTGATGATCAGGCCTTTCGTAAAACGCAGCTACTCTGTTTCCGCACAGGATCCCCTGCAACCAACGGACATCAGGATCTGGCCCAATCCGGCCACTGAAATGGTGCGGATCGAAATACCTGAACATACCCTGCCGGTTAACGAAATCAACGTGGTAATCAGGGATATCACCGGCAGAATTGTCAGAAATTACCTGGGAGATACGGAGATACCGGTCAGCAATCTTCCTGCAGGAATGTATCTCTTTAGTATTGGCAATCGTAATCAGATCTACAGTACCGAAAGGATTATCGTTAAATAACTGCCATGTCTGAAGCACAAAGCGATAACAGTGAACTGTACGAACATTTCCGTTTCGATGCCGACAAAGGCCAGGCCCCGCTTCGCATTGATAAATTCCTTTACAATAAGCTGGAGAACACTTCAAGGAGCAGGATCCAGTCAGCAGCAGATGCAGGAAGTATCCTGGTGAACGGTGCAACGGTCAAATCGAATTACAAAGTAAAACCGCTGGATATAGTTTCCATTGTACTCCCCCACCCACCCCGGAAGCTGGAACTGATCCCGCAGGAGATCCCGGTCAATATTGTTTATGAAGATGACCAGCTGCTGGTAATCGATAAGGAACCGGGAATGGTTGTACATCCCGGACATGGAAATTATACAGGAACACTTGTAAATGCACTGATGTACCACCTGAAGGATAATCCCATGTTCAGGACCGGTGAGGAGCGGCCAGGACTGGTACACCGGATTGACAAAAATACTTCCGGGCTGCTGGTGGTGGCCAAAACCGAGCCTGCAATGTCTAACCTTGCCATGCAATTTTTTAATAAAACATCGAAACGCACTTATAATGCGCTGGTGTGGGGAGAGCCACCGGAAGAAGAAGGTACCATTACGGGGAACCTGGGCAGGAATCCCAGGGACAGGAAAAAAATGACCGTTTTTCCCGATGGCGACCAGGGTAAGCATGCCGTTACACATTATCGCATCCTTGAAAGGCTGGGATACGTGACACTGGTGGAATGCAGGCTGGAAACAGGCCGTACCCACCAGATCAGGGTGCATTTTCAGTATATTAAACATCCGTTGTTCAATGACAATGAATATGGCGGAGACCAGATACTCAGGGGAACAACCTTTACCAAGTACAAGCAATTCGTAAACAACTGTTTCAACATATTGCCCAGACAGGCCCTTCATGCCCGGTTGCTGGGATTCATCCATCCCGCAACAGGAAAAGAGATGGTTTTCGAATCTGAACTACCTGCCGATATGACAGAAGTAATTGAAAAATGGCGCAGGTATACCAGCAACCGCGACGAATTCTGAGGTAAGTATAGGTATTTTTCACCACTGAAATAGAACGCTTAACAGAAATCCCAAATAACCTTATGACGCAAAATTCTCCTTTCATGGAAAGAGTTTACCACTCGTCAAAATTATGATGGGGAACGTGACCGCTCTTCAGTAAAAAGGTTGTACATTTAATATAGTAACGACCAGTTATACTTAATATGGAAATAGCAATATTGGCAGGAGGAGATTCTTCGGAACATCAGATTTCAGTCAAAAGCGGCACTGAGATCCAGCGCTGGCTGACTGAAGCAGGTTTCCGGTCGCACCTTGTAACGATCAGGGGACACGAATGGTTTGTAAAGAACGGAAAGGAAAAGATTCCTTTTAATAAGGATAGTTTTAGCTATAAGACAGGCAACAAAACCATCAAAACTGACTATGCATGGAATACGATCCATGGCACACCCGGTGAGAACGGATTACTTCAAGGGTACCTGGATATGCAAAAAATGCCTTACAACTGCTCGGGCGTCCTGGCATCAGCGATGACTTTCGATAAATACGTTACCAAATCTTATCTGAAACAATTCGGGATCATGACCGCTGAAGCAGAACTGATCCACCAGGATACGCCCTATGATTTAGAAGCGATCCTGGAAAATGTAGGCTTACCCTGCTTTATTAAACCAAACAAGGGCGGATCCAGCTTCGGTACTACAAAAGTAACACAGGCGGATAAAATGAAAGCCGCCATTAACCTGGCATTCAAGGAAGATCCCGAGGTAATCATCGAATCCTATGTAAAAGGCAGGGAAGTAACCTGTGGGCTGATGAAAACCCGCAAAAGAGCACTGGTTTTTCCCCTGACAGAGATTGTCTCAAAAACCGATTTTTTTACCTATGAAGCAAAATATGAGGGAATGTCGGATGAGATCACGCCAGCGGATATAGAAGAGGATCTTGAAAAAAAATGCATGCTGCTTGCTTCACAAATATACGACCACACCAGGTGCAGGGGCATTGTCAGGGTGGATTTTATTATTCGTGGTAACCAGGTCTACTTCCTGGAGCTTAACACCATTCCCGGAATGTCGAAAGAAAGTATCGTCCCGCAGCAGATCAGGGCCATGGGAATGAAAGAATCTGATGTCCTGAAAGAGATAATCGAAGATACGATGGACTGATAACAGAAGCTACCCCTCACCATATAGAAAAGGCCGCCCCCGCCTGGAAACAGCCCTTTGGGTTTATATAGACCCGGATCACCTTAGCTTCTGTCGAAACGCAGATCCAGGGAGACGATCATGATGTCATCAATATACCGGTCTGCCAGGTTTGAGAAAATCTTTTTGGACTGGAAATTCACATTCCACTTCGTACGATCCAATTCAATCTGCCCCGTCTTTGCATATACCAACCGGTCATCCATAGTAATATTAGCAGGAAAACTGATCTCGTTGCTGTTACCCCGTATTGTGAGGTTCCCGGTAACCATATAATTTGCTGAAAATCCCTCAGCTTCAGATTGACGGGGTGTTACGTTTGTAATGTTGAAAAAGGCTTTGGGATACGCTTCCGTATGGAAAAAATCTTCGGATTTGAGATGACCTACCAACCTGCTGTTCATCCTTTCACTCGCCAGGTCCTGGCAAATAATAGAATTCATATCAATAATGAAGGATCCGCCTGTTACTTGTTGGCCATCCGTATCAATCTTCCCACTGACCACATCGATCACCCCGTAATGGGCACCACCAGGTTTTGTTCCTTCCCATGCAAGGGTGCTATTTTCATTGCTCAGCGCAAAGGCCATACCTGCAGGTGACCCTTCCGTAGTGAAAGACATCAATGCCATAGAAGTCATGACAAGTAACACTATAAATGATGTTTTAGCTAATTTCATAAATGTTTTCATAATTTTTTGTTTAACTCTTTATAGTTTTAATTAAACATTAATGCGCTGTAATAGTTCATAAAAGATATTTTTTTTAACAATTTTTTGGGTATTTCAAAGTAATTTTTTCATACTGGAATAAAATCAGGCAAGGGGAACAGGAATATCTTTTTTTATTACTTTTATTACCTTAAATCATCCATATGTCACGAACCGGATTTACCATACTCTTACTAATGTTTACTGTACATTCCTGCTTTTATACGGACAACAGCAGCTATTATGCAGAGATTGAACCGGATTATAATCCCAAAGTAAGCATTACTTCTAATTTTGATACAATCGACAGCATTACGATCGTGGACAGCCTGCTGTTCAGGTATGAGATCAGCATCGATACTGGAACGCTTTTTTTTGCCGATCTTTTCCTGGACAACCAGCAGCTGCTCCGATCCGATACAGTTGCAGACAGCCTTTGGTTCTACCCGGATTACATCTCAAGCGGGGAAACATATGATATAACCCTAAGAGCCTATTACAGAACATATACCGGCAGTCTGGCCGATGCTCTGGATGCAGAGTTTTTCCTATCCGACACGGTCTGGACAGTTCAGTTTTTCACAGATTAGAAGTACCTGTCACAAAAAGAAAAGAATGCACAAAGACGAAATCAATTAAAAGAGAAGGTGTAAATATCAGCATGCAAAAATTAACCATCACTATCGTTTTATTTTTCTTCCTGGTCCAGGCAAAAGGACAGGGCTCCGGTATTAGTATTGCAGGCGGCATCGGCACCTATGATCTTGCCGCTCTGAAATCCTACCAGGAACTGCTTATCTCAAGGTTGCCTGTAGAAGCACGTGGCTTCAATTCCTTTCCACCCTTTACCAGTGTAAGAATGAACCTGTTCAGGCAACACACTGAAAAATTTAGCTACGGACTGGTTTATGCATTTTCTACCACAGGAACCATGGCAAATTATACTGATTATTCCGGTTACCTGAATCTTGACCAGGTGGTATCAGCATACCAATTCGGTTTTTCAGCCAGTTACAGGTTGCTGTATATGGAGCTGGGCGCCAGTCGCCTGGACCTCTCGGCCTATGGGGACTTGCGGCTTGGTTATGTCAGGGATGAAGTATCTTTGAGTATTAATACAAGATATTATTTTGAAAACAACCGTCTTGTACTGAATACCATAAGCCCGATGGCGGAAGCAGGGGTGAACGCGATGATGCACTTCAACAAGATTTCATTGGGACTGGAAGGAGGATTGCTTTATGATACAGGCAGTAAGCTGAGTGCCGGGAATGCCTCAGATCCCACCTCTGGAATTTCCCTTTCACCACCATCAGATGTACAATCAGGTATGTCGGGTATGCGGGGAGGTATTAAGCTGATTCTCTGGTTCAATAATGAGCTCACTGAAGAATAGATCGGACGAAATCCTTCACTTTGTCTTCAACCGTTTTTCCATTTTCGCTACCCAATGCCCTCAGGAAAGCGCTACCAATGATGGCGCCACTTGCATGCTTGCATGCCAGGCTGAATGTTTCATTGTTTGAGATACCAAAACCGATCAGCCTCGGAATCCCGAGTTGCATCTTTTCGATCCTGGAAAAATATTCCAGCTGAGTATCTTTAATCCCTTCGCGAGCCCCAGTAGTGGATGAATCGGCCACCATGTAAAGGAAACCTCCGGATGCAGCTGCGATCATATGGATTCTTTCCTCGCTTGTCTGGGGAGTGATCAGCATAATCATTTTCAGGCCTGCCGCTTCAACGACGCGCTGGTATTCCGCCTGGTAAATATGTAAAGGCAGGTCCGGCAGGATCAACCCGTCAATCCCAACCTCCTTACATTTCCTTGTAAACTCCTCAAATCCGAATTGCATTACCGGATTCAGATACCCCATCAGAATTACCGGGAGATGCACCTCCTTCCTGAATCCTGCGATCTGCTCAAACAGCAATCGCATATTCATGCCATTGGCAAGTGCTGCCTGGCTGCTCTGCTGGATCACCGCTCCATCTGCCAGGGGATCAGAAAAAGGCATCCCGAGTTCAATCATATCGGCACCACTCTCCTGCAGTGCCTTAATGACCGGGACTGTATCCTCAAGCCCCGGATATCCGGCAGTAGTGTAAATAGAAAGGATCCGCTTCGTTTTTTCAGCAAATAACTGGTCAATTCTGTTCATATAATATCATTTTGTATAGCGGTCAGGCAGGTGGGCAGCATATGTATCCATGTCCTTGTCTCCCCTTCCCGAA
>CAZPTO010000224.1:0-6295 GCA_964589155.1 uncultured Bacteroidaceae bacterium
AGAAACCTGATCCCGGATCATAGGTAAAGTCACGGCGACCGGCTACCGATAAAGTTGCTTTCAGGTTGTCGGTCAGGTTGGCCGTCAGGTTCGTCCTTAAAGTATACTTATCGTATCCATTGTCGTTGCTTCTCAGGATCCCGCCATCTTCCTGGTATCCGAAGCTGGCAAAGTACTGGATCCTTTCCGTACCGCCTGTGGCGGAAAAGTCGTGCGACTGCCTGAAGGCATATTCTTTGAAGGTGGCCTCATACCAGTCCGTTCCTTCAAAGCCTTCCAGTCCTTGCTCGTACCCTGCGACAGTTGCACTGTCATAGGCAGGACCAAGTCCCTGGAAGTCCCTGGCGCGGTTGACCATGGTGACATATTCAAAGGCATTGGCCATCCTGGGAATGTTGGTAGGTGTCTGGCGTCCCAGCGACATATTATAATTGAACTTGGGCTTGCCTTCTTTTCCCTTCTTGGTGGTGACGATGATCACACCGTTCCCGCCGCGGCGACCGTAAATCGCTGCAGCAGCATCCTTCAACACGGAAATGCTTTCGATATCCTCGGGATTGATCCGCTGGAATTCGCTGCTCCCTTCACGTGCCACACCGTCGATTACATATAATGGTGTACCAAAACCACGGATATTGATCCGCGTGTCGAAGCGTCCCGGCTGACCGGTGTTCTGACGGATCTGCAATCCGGACACCTTCCCCTGCAGGGCAAGTGCGAGACTGCTGTGTTTCGTGGTGGATATCTCCTCAGATTTGATGTTACTGATGGCAGCGGTCAGACTCTCCTTCTTCATGGTACCATATCCCACGACCACGACTTCACCAATCTGGGCCATATCCTCCAAAAGGACCACGTTCAACCTGTCCAGGCTGGTAACGGGAATTTCCTGTGTTTGCATCCCCACGTAGGAAAACATCAGGGTATCACCCACCTCGGTTGAAATACTGTAATTTCCTTCAACGTCCGATATGCCTCCCTGGGTTGTACCTTTCACGATGATGGTGACACCCGGAATAGGTTCACCATTGTTATCGGTTACGGTCCCGGAGACCTTACCAGACTGAGCAAATATGCCTCCAAGGCCGGTAAACAGCAGTAGACATATAAAAACAATCTTTTTCATAGAATTAGTTTTTAGATTAATTAATAGTTTGATGACTCATTAGCTCATTGGATCCATATACATATTCCATAGGCGGTGTTATTTGAAAATATCTGTTTCGTAATTTTTCTCGTGTGTTGATCAAATAAATATAATTTCCACTCATAAATCAAACATTAATGAATTATTAACACGGCGAATTAATTGGACCGGGGTTGTTCCGGGTGTTTTTTTCAGCTTCGGGGACCACGGGAGCCTCATCTGCTGTATTCCTGCGGTAACTTCATCCATATCCAGATGAAAACAAACCGGTATCTTTTTTCATTGCAGCATATGTTCTATAAAATGTTCCGTTAATATGTACCGTTAATATTAATTAATGCACTGTTAATTGCCGCCTGCTATTTTGTACTTTTCCATTGCAAATCAAGTTAAAACAAACAATGATACAAGTCAACATGAAAAGCAATACACAATCCTTTGTAACTGCCCTGATCCTCCTGGTGTTTCTGATGCCCGCCGGTATACATGCACAGATCGTGCTGCAACGTTGCGACGTGGCCAACCTGTGGCAGGGATCCAATGCGATTTCCGTAAACACACAGGAAAAGAAAGAGGGGGCAGGTTCCATCAGTTTCACCGGCAGTGGTGCCGATTGGTTCACGAAGAAGTTCTCTCAAACCGATGTGGGAGTGGATGCCTCCGGATGGTTTAGTTTCTGGCTGTATGTTTCGGATGTAGCCGCGCTGGATGGCGACGGACAGGTAGAACTCACATCCTCCGGGGTGGCTGATGTGGATGAGTATTCCTGGCCGGTTGGTTCGCTCGGACTCACGAATGGATGGAACCATGTGCAATTGCAGATTTCTGCTGCGAATGTAACAGGATCACCTGATCTACAGGCGATCAGTTATTTCAGGATCTACCAGTTCCTTTCGGGTGAGATCACCGCCCGGCTGGATGATCTGCGGTTTACTGCAACGATGGATCCTGTGGCACCATCGGGTGATCCGCTCGATATCGGTACACCCGATTTTACAACCCTCGATGGAAAGGTGATGTTTGGCTACCAGGGCTGGTTCTCCCACCCTGAGGACGGGTCGGATTGGGCACGCTGGAGGCACTGGGGTGAAATGCAGGGTGCGGGTTCCATTGGAGTGGATATGCTCCCCGACATGCGTGAACATGAAGTGGATGAAGAATATATGACCGGACTTACGTATGAAGACGGAAGCGCTGTCACCGTCTATTCAGCATACAACCGAAAAACAGTGATGCGCCATATGAAATGGTTGCGTGACTATGACCTGGACGGTGTGTTCCTCCAGCGTTTTAATGTTTCAACGCTCAATAGGGACCTGCGGGCACTTCGTGATACGGTTACTGCCAACGTGATGGCGGGATGCGAAAAATACGACCGTACTTTTGTCAACATGTACGACCTGTCCGGCCTGGGAGGAGGCAATATCGATGAACTGATCTCCGACTGGAAGCACATGGTGGATGATCTGAAGATCACAGAAAGCCCCAATTATCTCTGGCACAGGGGTAAACCGCTCGTATCAATCTGGGGATTCACGGTCAGGAACGACCTCACCGTAGAGGCCCTGGAAACAGTCGTCGAATTTTTTCGGAACAGCCCGGAGGAGAAGTACCGCGCCAGCATCATGCTGGGGACCAATCATGATTTTTTCAACCGGGGTGGATGGACCTCCCTGCTCAGCCAGGTGGATGTGATCAGTCCCTGGACCGTGGGCCGTTACAACAGTGCCGGCAGTAATAATAACTTTGTCAATAACTACCTGAAACCCGGGCAGGACTGGTGTGACCAACATAATGTTGATTTCCTTCCGGTAGTGTGGCCTGGATTTTCGTGGTATAACCTGAAACGGGAGGGTACCTGGCAACAGAACCAGATTCCGCGCAACGGTGGTGAGTTTTTCTGGACCCAGGCATCAAGGGCAGTGAGTGCCAATGCCAAGAGTGTATATATCGCCATGTTCGATGAGGTGGATGAAGGGACTGCGATGTATAAGCTCGCAGAGTCAGAAGCGGATGTGCCTTCCCAGGGGTACTGGCTGACCCTGGATGCAGATGGTTATGATCTTCCCAGTGACTGGTACCTGCGTTCCGCCAAGAAACTGACGCACGTGGTGCGTGGCGCGGCAGAGAATACACCCTCCCTGGAGACCCCTCCCGACGGGATGGACGATTTCAGGGTAGAGGTACAGTCTACAAAATGTGGCACCACGGAAGGAAAATTAACTTTTCACTTTCCTGAAGCGCATGCAGATTCCATTCCTGAATTCAGCATTGATGGAGGAAATACCTATCCCTACCTTGCTGAGGTTGGATCAACTACGCTGGAGACCGGGGCACTTACCGGAGGTGTCTATAACGTCTGGGTACGCAGGTCGGACGGGGGGTTTCCCACGGACCTCGGTCCCTATACCATATTTGATTTTTATCCGAGGGCAACCATGGAGACCGTGCGTACCACTTGCGGCTTTGAAGATGGCAGCGTGGAGATCCAACTGGATGATACGCCTGACTTTGGTCCGGTTGAATTCAGTGTCGACGGCGGAAATACCTGGGTGCTGACTACCGAAGAGGGTACCTGGAACTACTCCATTGGCGGATTGGGCAGGGGAACATACAGTGTGTGGGCCCGGTGGACTGATGGGAGTTGTCCGGCTGAACTGGAAACCCTTACCATTGAAGCAGATCCCATTCCTGTGACCCTTTACGCATCTGTGGACGGGGAGGCATATGAGGTATTTGATTCTGTAAGGAATGCAGTGTACGGGTGTCCGGGCTTTTCACTGGAAATTTATGCAGAGCCGGCCGAAGATTCATGGAATTGGTCGTGGTCCGGGGAAGAGGATTTCCAGGCCACCGGGCGAAGTGTTCAGGTCGCTGAGGAATTGACGACGGATATGTACGGGAAGTATTATGTTTCTTACGTGGATGAATTCAATGACTGCCAGGTGGAGGAGCAGCTGTTTTTTATCAGGGCAAGTGATGACTGTCCGGTGGGAATCGATCCTTCGCGATCCGGGGAACATGAACTCCAGGTCTATCCGAATCCCTCGGAAGGCATTTTCAGGTTTATTGCTTCCGGTGCGGCCGGAATCTCCAACATAGAGATCTCCGATATTTCCGGGAGGGTGGTATTCCGCAAAAGCGAGTTGGGTGCCGCTACCGAAGTGCAAGCTGACCTTTCGGAGCATGACGATGGTACCTACCTGTATCGCATTGAGGGGAATGATCAGCAGATTTTTGAAGGAATGTTGATCAGGAAATAGGAAAGTAAGCGGTCAGCCTGTGGAAGAGTGAAATGTATAAATGATTAAAAAAACGTTACCTTAAATCTATACTTTTGAGATCACGCCTGCTGTTTCTGCCGTTGTTCCTGACACTTTTCCTCGTTCCTTTCTCTGCCTTTACGCAGCTGAAGCAGGCCTACCACACTTCCCATGGGCAAGATGGTTTCCGGGAGCAACCCGCTCAGTCCGTAAGCGGGGTGAACGCAGCCGGATCCACCAGACCGGAACGGCCCGGGCGAGCGGTGCGAGAGGTGAACGCAGCCGGATCCACCGAAGGGGAACAGCTTGAAAAATCGGTGCATGAGGTGAATGCTTCCTACAACCTTCCCCTGGTGGTGATTAACACCAATGGACAGGAGATCCCCGATGAACCCAGGATCCAGGCTGAGATGAAGATCATTCACAACGGCACGGGCAACCTGAACAATCGGTTTGATCCGGCCAATATATATGACGGGTACATCAGTATCGAGCAGCGGGGAGAGTCTTCCGCAGGTTTCCCCAAAAAATCCTGGTCACTGGAGCTGCAACTGGAAGACGGCACCAACAACAATGTATCCATCCTGGGATTTCCAGAGGAGAATGATTTTGTGTTGTACGCACCTTACAGCGACAAGACCTTCATGCGGAATGTGCTGGTCTACTCTTTGTATTTGCAGATGGATCACTGGGCCCCGCGATGCAGGTACGTGGAGGTGCTGCTGAATGGCGATTACAGGGGCATCTATGTGCTGATGGAGAAGATCAAGCGGGATGAAAACCGCGTGGATATCGACAAACTGGTGGATGCGGATGTGACCGACCCGGAGATCACCGGGGGGTATATCCTTCGGCGCGACAAGACCAGCGGGATGGAGCCCTATGAGTACTGGAGCTCTCCCGTGGAGCAGATCTATTATGAACCGCTCATCTACCAGTATTTCGACCCGGATTACTATGAGCTGAATGAAGCGCAGCGTACCTATATCCGGGACTATATGCAGGGATTTGATGAGATGATGTCGGGTCCGGATTTCGATGATCCCGATCTCGGGTACCGCGCCTGGATTGATGTCAGTTCATTCATTGATATGCTGATCATCAACGAGTTTTCCAAAGGGCTGGATGCCTACATGTTCAGCACCTATTTTTTCAAGCAGAATGATGAAGACGGCGGAAAGCTGTTTGCCGGTCCGCCATGGGATTACAATATCTCCCTGTTCAATGTGAATTACGGGTGGGACAACAACATCCCGTATGTGCACAGCTGGGTATATGACAACTGGAGCAGGGTCTACTGGTGGGCCCGGCTGATGGAGGATGCGGATTTTGAGTGGGAGGTGCTTTGCAGGTGGGAGGAATTGCGGCAGGGCATCCTTTCCAACGAATACCTGGAAGCTTTTATCGACAACACCGCGGCCTACCTGGGAGATGCCGTGGCCCGGAATTTTGCGAAATTCCCCATCCTGGGCACCTATGTCTGGCCCAATTACGAATGGCCCAACACTTATGCAGGGGAACTTACGAACATGAAAAACTGGATCGAGGGACGGGTGCACTGGATCGACGGTGAATGGGGAGGCGTGTGTGAATACGTAGGCGATGACGCGCCGGTCATTGCCCCGGAAGAGGAAGCGGGTGTCGTGCTAAGGATCCGGCCGAATCCCACCGACATGCGTCATGTAACTGCGGAATTGAAGCATGCAAACAGCCGGGCACCGGTCAGGCTGGATCTGTTTGATATCAGCGGAAGCCTGGTGCATACAGAAGTCGTCGCAGCTCCCGATCCCTCCTATGTCTCCATACGCTTACCCGACCTTTCATATCTTTCAGACGGCATTTATCTGTTCCGTGCATCGAATATTCATGGTGTGCTGGCTACAGA
>CAZPTO010000225.1:0-6293 GCA_964589155.1 uncultured Bacteroidaceae bacterium
CAGGATACCTGATCAGTGGTCCGTCCAATTCTCCCGAAAACGGGGGATTGGTCATGGGCCCCACCATGGATCACCAGATCATACGTTCGCTGTTTGAAGCCTATGTGCTGGCAAGCCGGTTGGTTGGAGATGAGGGTCCTTTGCCCGAAGAAGCTGCAGGTATGATCGACAGGATTGCACCCAATATGATAGGACAACATAGCCAGCTCCAGGAGTGGCTTGAAGATAAAGACGATCCGGATAACAAACACCGGCATGTATCCCACCTGTGGGGTGTTCATCCTGGAAGCGATATCACGTGGAAGGATGATGAACTGTTTGATGCAGCAAAGCAGTCACTGCTATATCGTGGTGATGAAGCAACAGGATGGTCCATGGGGTGGAAGATTAACTTATGGGCAAGGTTCCTGGATGGCGATCATGCACTGAAAATTTTACACAATTTAATCACCCCGGCATTTGACAAACCTAAAAATCCGGGCGATCCACCCAGGAGGGCTGGTTTATATCCCAATCTTTTCGATGCCCATCCTCCGTTCCAGATCGATGGAAATTTCGGGGCAAGTGCCGGCATTGCAGAGATGCTGTTGCAAAGTCATATTGTAATTGAAATCAAAGAAGAAGGTCCACTGGATTTTTCCGATTTCCATTTTTTGATTCATTTGTTACCTGCACTTCCAGGCGACTGGCCGGAAGGATCTGTTGAAGGGCTTCGGGCCCGGGGCGGCTTTGAAGTGGATCTGACCTGGCAGGAGGGAGCGTTGACAACATGCGTGATAACATCGCTCAAGGGCAATCCCTGTACAATAAAAATTGGTGATGAATTGATAGAACTGAAACTTGACAAGGGAGCCACAAGGACCATTTCATTTTAACAGCGAAAGTCAATTCTTTTGGCTCGCATAGTTTAAAAACCTGATATGAGCGATCGCATCTGAAACAGTAGCGTCTGAAGAGCATTGCATAGGTCGCTGTGGTCGACGTCCTGTTCTACTCTACACCCCAGTTTTTATTCGCATGTTTACCCATTTCCAGTTCGAGTGTACCGCCCTTCATGATGGCGTTGTGGGAGATCCAGGGCAATGCAAGGTCCTCGCCATTCAGCCTGGCTGACTGGATATATTTGTTATCCTGGCTGAAATTATTGGCCTGGACGGTGAACGTGTTGCCATTTTCCAGCGCAATGCTGGTGGTCTCGAAGAAGGGACTGCCAATAGAATATTCAGGAACACCGGGGGTGACCGGGTAAAAACCCATCATGGAAAAGACCACGAATGCCGACATCGAACCGCCGTCTTCATCTCCCGGGATGCCCATCAGGTCATTCCTGAACCAGTCATTCACCAGTTTGTGGATCATTTTCTGGGTTTTCCAGGGATGCGCGGCGTAGTTATACAGGTACGGAATATGCAGCGAAGGTTCATTAGCCATTGAGAATTGCCCAACATTACCGGTCTGGTCAGGCAATTGCGCATAGAAAGCATATTTGCTTCTTCCCAGCGGTTCGCGGAACGTGGCATCCAGGTTCTCCACAAATGCTTCATTGCCTCCCATCAGCTCAATCAGATCGGGAATATTGTGCTGAACATCCCACCTATAAGTCCACCCATTATTTTCGTCATAATAACCCCTGGCGCCCATCCCCCCAGAGAATCTGTAATCGAAGGGTTGAATGAAATTGCCCTGATCATCTTTCGGATGAAAGAAGCCTGTTTCAGGATTGTACAGGTTCCGGTAATTAAATGCACCTTTCATAAAACGTCCGCTTTCCTCCTGTTTGTCAAGTTCCTGTGCAATCTGGGCCAGGCACCATTCGTCATAAGCGGTTCCCAGGGTGACGGCCACCGGCTGACGGCGTTCAAAATGGTGCACTTCAGGAATGGTCTCCACTTCACCCGGGTAGAGGGCGGGGATGTACCCGTTTTCATGGTAAAAACGGTCCAGCGCACCTGCAGGCATTGCCGACCACGGTGCCAGGGTCTTTTCAGTCACTGCCAGTTTACCAGACAGGTACGCCTTTTCAAGATCGAAGTTCTCCAGTCCTTTTACATGTGCATCCAGGAAGGTGGCTACTCCGTGATTTGAATTCATTGCCCTTCGGTCTCCCGTGATTGTTGGGAAGGTGGGCATCCAGAAATTTTCCATCTGTTCCGACATCAGGATAAAGGAATTCAGGATGTCCTCTTCCCGCTGGATATCCATGATGGTCCGCAAGGGATGGTGCGCCCTGTAGGAATCCCAGATCCAGTCGTCGGTATAAAAATCCCTTCCGTTATCGTCATGCACCACCCCGTCGAACGGACTGTAATAGCGACCATCCTCTGAAATATTTACCGGGCGTTCATAGGCACGGTAAAGTGACGTGTAAAAAACGATCTTTTCTTCTTCACTGTCTCCCTGCACTTTGATCTTATTGAGCTCTTCGTTCCAGATACTGCGTCCTTCGGCCCACAATTCATCAACCGTCTTTCCTTCCACTTCGCGCACCATGTTTGCCTTCGCCTGTTCGACATCAATGAAAGAGATACCATATTTAAGTTCCAGGTCCTCTTTCGGGCTGTTAAATGCCAGCACAAGCGATGCCGCGTCGCCCGAAACATTATCCCCCGGCTCCAATGCACCATTGTTCAGCATTGAAACCTGATCGGGTACTGTGCCCGGAACAAGGTACAGGTACGCAGATGTGCCTCCCCCGATGGACTGGTGGCCAAAAATGGCTTCCCCGTCCCATCCAAGGCTTCCTCTTTCTGAGGTAATTACCAGGTAAGCCGGTTCCTCCTCCTGGAAGGAGATCCGGTAAGCAGCCGATTGATGCGAAACGGCCAGTTCGGCCAGGATCCCATATTCATCCAGGTAAGTGCTGTAGGAATAGGGACGTACCTGCTCCAGGTCATAGGTGTATTCGATCACAGGACGGAGTCCCGCTTCGCCGCCATGGTAAGGACTGATAATGAACGCAGATGCCCCCCTGTGACTGGCCTGGAGTACCGGCAATCCTTTAATGGTAACTTCTTTTGCTTCCCTTCTGTGCGGGATTGCCCGCATCATACTGTGTGGCAGGTGCACCGTTGGGAAGGTCGGAACCAGGATGTGACTGATGGTTCCCATGTACGGATTGACATAGTCTACAGGCTGCATAACCTCTTTTTTGCCGGGCCCTTCATTATTAGTACAGGAAAATGCTGCGAAGAGCGCGGTAACAAACAGGAGTGTTATAATTCTTTTCATGTGATTTAAAATTTCTTCCGGAGTTGATAAGTGGATTTTCAGAATTGTTGGGTGCCCATTGAATACTGAAAAATTTAATAAAAATATGTTTAGGTCGATTTTACTTCCTTTTTAAGGTTCAAAATTTCAAACTGCCACGAAAAACAGCATTATTGCCTCCCGGCTGGCAATTATTTAACAGTCAGGTTGAACAGTTCCTCATCCTTATCAATACAGGCAGTAAACTGGACCACAGCCTTTTTATTCTGAATGGTGACCGGCGCATCAGCGGCATAATTACGCATCCTGGCGCCCCATACCGATACCGTTAATTTTTCGTCACCACGGATCAACATGTAGTCCCAAGACTCATTCTCAGGCACAGTGGTCAGGGCACCATTCCCGCCGGAGAAGGCCTCAACGTTCGAGAGTGCCGTATGCCCCTGTCCTTCGATGATGATCGGGTGAATGTTTTCCAGGTCCTCACCGGTGTTGGCGATGATGGATCCCTGGGCGATCTGCCAGTTCCGGTTCTTGGTATTGTTGCCTTTTTTATGGATACCGACCGCCACACAATCGAAGTTGAAATTGGTGAGCTGACCGTAGGATTCTCCGCCCAGCAGTATACCGCCATAGGTTCCGAAAGTAAACAGGTCGATGAGCTGCGCATTGTCGGTATGATTGATCGTGTAGGCGAATGTCTTTTTGGCGATGACCGCATCCACGACCTCCTTGCTGTATTGTCCGCCGATGTAGCGCTGCGCAGCGGGATTGACATGACAGTGCAGGATCCTGGGAACATCGTAGCAGTAATCGATCCGGATGAATTCGCCGCTCAGCGGATACCCGTAACAATGTTCGAAGGTCATGAGCTCACATGCCAGTCCGCGTGTAGCGTTGAAATCGAATGCCAGGTATTCACCGTAAAATGTAAGGCACGACATAAATATTCCCTGTGCCCTGCTGGTCTTGGAAACCTGGACGGTAGCGGGGTAGGGGATGATGGCAGCAGGATCCCTGATCGTTTGTTCGGGATACCAGAATTGAATTCCTTTGAGCTGTGTGCCTGTTTCCACGGTGATAAAAGGGTTGTCCTGGTCTGTGATGCTGAACACGCTGCCCACCGGCTGCTTTTTATCCGGGTGTACTGTGCCACGGTGCGTGGGGCCGTGCACACCTACCAGCGACACGTTCTTTTTGAGCACCAGGCCACCGTCAACAGGATAGGGCGTTTCCGAAGGTTCGACAAAGAGCGCAGCTCCTCTCGGCGATGCCCAGTCGATGGCTTTCTGGAGATTCACTTTGTTTTCAGCAGGACTGTTTTCGGGAAGTACATCGAAATCCCTGATGCTTTTCTGACCCCCGGCGATCACATGACCTGAAAAGAGTGTGACAGCAAGAGCAAGGCAAAGGACTTGTTTCATAGTTGGCTTTCTTGATATTTGAATTTATTGCAGGTTACCTATCACAATCCAATTTAGGACGGATCAAATAACAGTTCATTAATAAAAGCTTAATGTCGTATAATACCAGGCTTTTCCAATAATGAAGAAATATTCGGTCCGTTTATCACGCATGAGCAGGTGATGTCAGGCGTCACGCTGGAACTCGAATTGGGTGTACTGCCGAACAAGACCCGGGCAGGGATGTTGATTTTTTCAATGACTGAAAAATTGCCGGGCGCGCACAACACCATCAGATCGATGGAAGTTGCGCCTGGGTATCGATGTCTGCGAAAAAAAGAATAAAAGTGGCTTCTTGTTGTAGAAATGCATTACCAGGACCCTATTAATCTTTGCTTAATCATTCATTAATGTTCTGTTTATGCAAAATCAATATATTCAGGATTAAACTAAAACTATAAACTATCATTTCTTTTTGCCTTTCCTTTCCGAAATATTGGGTTTGCAGCGGGACCGGATTTCGTGCAGACTGCAACTTCACGAAGTGGCAATTTGTGTGATATTGCATAGCCATAAATAAACGTAAACTATAACTAAATCCTAATAGCTATGATGCACTGGCAAAAATTATGCTGCCTGTTTGCCATTCTCATTTTTACTTCCTCAGCAGTGGTTGCTCAAACCCGCGTTGAGGGGAAAGTTATTGATGAAAATGGAGATCCCATTCCTTTTGCAACGGTCTTGATTGAGGGAACGACCACAGGAACTTCCACCAACAGCGACGGAGTATTCCGCATAAATGCTGAAACGGGACAAACGTTAATCATTCAGTTCATCGGTTATGAAACTGAAACTGTTGAAATCACGGATCCATCACAATTGATCACGGTGACCCTGGAGGTAACGACCACTGAACTGGAAGATGTTGTTGTGGTTGGTTACGGTACGCAGAAAAAGGAAAGTGTGGTGGGTTCTATCGGAACTGCGAGCGCTGATGATATTAAAACCCAGGGAAACGTAAACAACTTTACGGATGCCCTGACGGGAATCATTCCTGGTGTTTCGGTGCTTTCCATTTCAGGAATGCCCGGCGGTGATTTTGAAAGTGGCACGAAGATCTATTCGCCGTCAGAGATTCTCATCCGGGGCAAGACCACCTGGAACGATGCATCTCCGCTGATTCTGGTGGATGGTGTGGAGCGCCCCATGAACGATATCGATATCAGTGAAGTGGCGAGTGTTTCTGTGTTGAAGGATGCATCTGCAACCGCTGTGTTCGGTATGAAAGGCGGAAACGGTGTGATACTGATTACCACCAAACGGGGAAGGGAAGGGAAAGCCAAATTCAATATCGAGGCAGAGACCTCCCTTGAAACACCTTCGAAAATGATCGATGTGGCTGATGTTCCCAGGAGCGCACTTGCAAGAAACTATGGGCTTGAGCGTACCCGTCGGTTCAGCAACGCGGTCTGGGACGAGCTGTACATTTCCGACGAAGAAATCGGTTATTACAGGGATGGTACCTATCCCTATGCCTATCAGAATATCGACTGGCAGGATGTGTTATTGAAAAACTTTACCGTGTCCAACAGGATCAACGTATCGGCAAGCGGCGGGACCGACCGCGTTAAGTATTTCGCGTCCTCGAGCTACAATCATGTGGGTGACATTATGAACTCCGAG
>CAZPTO010000226.1:0-3765 GCA_964589155.1 uncultured Bacteroidaceae bacterium
TGTTGGATACGGCAAGGTTTCAGATGAAAATCCGACTTTGGTAGAGTTGATTGCTTCATGTGATGACCCAACAACTGAAAAAGTTGACGGATTCATTGCTCGAAATCCAATTACACTCAAGTATCGAAGCTCTTTTTCAAACAGAACAGGGCCTGCTGTCTGGATAACACCACTGGAAGGATGTTCATTAAACTTCGAGAAGAGTGGGACTACTGTAATTATTGCTGATTTTAAAGAAGCTTCAGAAGACTTTTTGGGTGATGCATACCCTAATCCGGCAGAAGCCTCAACAACAATTACATTTGGATTGCGTGAGCAGGATTTCGCCAGGCTTGATGTAATCAATAGTTCAGGACAGGTAGTATCTGTACTCCTGAATGAGGAAATGGAAGCCGGAACTCATCAGGTAAACTGGAATCTTCAGATGGAGAATAGCAGAAGACTTGAAAGTGGTGTATACTTCTACAGGCTGAAAACCAATTCATTTCGTATTACTAAACCACTTGTGATTGTTGAATAATCATTAAGATTGAAGCTTCTCATCTGGAAGTTGTTATATGTACTCGAAGTATTCTGTATAACAAATCAGCACTAAAATAAACAACCGGCCCCGAGATGGGAACCGGCTGTGAAATATATGGAGGTGATGATGGAGTGAGAAAGCGTGGTTGATGTCTGTCGGCTGTTTGCTGGGCTGCCTGGTGCCTGTCTATTTGAGTGTTTCAGTCATCCATGATTCCAATTGAACGGGTTCCTCTGATGTGCCTGCATTTAAAAGCGGTACGGTCATCCAGTTTTCAACTTCTGTTGAAGCTTCAACGCTGGCATACAGCGGAGTGGTCATCCATTCTTCAGTTGCCATTTCTGATTCAAGGTCTTCACTCATCGGGACAGTCATCCACTCTTCCAGTGCAACCGGCGTTTCCAGGTCTGCACGCATTGGAACGGTCATCCATTCTTCTGTGGTAACCGGCGTTTCCAGTGTTGCTGAAATCGGAGCGGTCATCCATTCTTCGACTGCTACGTCTGCTTCCAGGTTTCCTGTGAATGATTCTGTCATCCATGTCTCGGTGTTTACCTCTTTTTCGAAAGTGATATCTACGGCTTCAACTCTAAAACTTCTGACTACTTCGGCGTTGAATTCCCTGTCGGCTACCTCGTTTGACTTCCCGGCATATTTTGCCTGGTGAAAGATTGGCTGTTCAGGTGTATTGTCATTGGTAAGCGCATCAAAAAGTTTCATGGCACCCTCGGCAAGGAGTCCCTGTGCGTAACCAGTGGCTGTTGCCATGGTGAGGATCATTACTGCTGTGAGTACCCTGTTTGTCCTGTTTGTCCTTTTAATTGCTTTCATCACTCAAAGTTTTTATTGTTTCGTTTGATTGATATTTATCACAGAACGTGCCAAAAATTATAAATAACAGAAATACAGGTTGTTATGACGATTTGAGATTGTGTTTCGCAGTGTTAAAAGTGAACGGTGTTGCAACGGTGGTGTTCGGATTCGTACATGTCTGTTCAGACATCGGGTCCGGTCTGAAGAATACCTGTGTGTGCATGGTATTTTTTTGAGAACTGAGCAAATGCACATAATTAGATATGAAAGATGTGTGAGCATACGTTGCAGTCTGCTTTTCCAGCCTAATCCTCATGACGAATAGACATAAAATCTCCTTTAATCGTTAAAAAATTGTGACGGATGCAACTATTTTCAAAAACAAAGCGTACTAATAAACAGAAGAAAGGAAGTTCAACTTAAATCTCGAAATCATGAAAAACACAAGCATACGATCGCGGATGTTTATCGTCCTGACCTGCTCTGTCCTGATGGCGGTTTCATGTGAACTATTCACCGAAGAGGTGGTCCGGGAGAATGAACTTATCGGAACCTGGAGTTTCGATGATGCCAGTGCCCAGGTGTACGTGGGCAATGTAAATATCACGCAATTGCTTATTGTAACCTATGGCTATACGAGCGACGAGGCGGAAATCAAACTTGATTCACTCCTGGATGAACACCTGGAGGAGATGGGGAAAACACTGACCCTGAATGAAGACAACACCTACCTGATCGATGGGGAAGGGGATGATGATGCATCAGGCACCTGGGAATTTGATCCGCAGAAAGATGCATTGCGATTAACGGAAAGTGGTGCCCTGGTGGCTGAAAAATACACCATTGAGGATCTTCGCCAGACCACGATGGTCATGGTCCTGCCCAACAGGTTCGAGGTGTTGGATCTTGACGGGGATGGGGAGCAGGAAACCAATTGCACGATCGTTGCCGAAATACAAATGGTAAAAATACAGCCGGTCAACTAAATCTATGAAACCTTCTGTTTAGTGCCTGTCCGGCAAAAAGCGGCCTCCAAATGATTCCCATGGAGGCCGCTTTAAAGTTTGTATTTGCCGGGGAGTGCTGGTGTTTGCAACACTCTATTTGCAGTTAGCTGTAGTTAGAAACTGATTCCAGCTTCATTAGCGACTGATCGCTGTTGCTTTATCGACTGATCGCTGTTGCTTTATCGACTGATCGCTGTTGCTTTAGAAGCTAATTCCAGCTTCGAATACGAGGCCATTGAATGTACCTCCTTCGAGGTGACCATGTGCAGGACCGTTATATGCCTGGTTGACGTAGTCGAGTTTTACGACAACATTATCTGTCATGAACCAACCCAGTCCGGCATTCAGCCTGTTGACTGTTGAACCTTCGTTGTTGTCTACGGTATTATAACGTGTGGCAACATAGAATGATTTGTAAGCATATTTCGCCTGTACTCCCAGTTGGTTGAAATGCTGGTCTGCTCCCCTGCGAACGCCGGTCATGTTCTCATAGAAACCGAAAACCTCGAGTCCTTTAAAACCTAAGGTAAGTGCACCCTGGATGGCGGTCATCTGTGACTGTCCGCTGGCAGGATCCCATCGGCCTGACCTGAAATTGTCGCCGTCGACAGTGTCCATCACACTGTAATAGCGCGCACCTGCACGGTCACCACCCCAGAGGTAGGATCCGCTGTGTCCTTCGGGCACATGGTAACCTGAAACAGTACCTCTCACCCTGAAGTCATCGTTCAGTTCCGTATCGTATCCCACTTTCCAGTTGAACACCAGGTCCTGGCCGATATCATTTCCACGTCCATAGTTCAGTCGTCCGTTGTTGGTACCCACCATGGCGATGATCCCCTTGTTGCGGTACATGATCTCCAGTCCGGGGTTGGTGGTATAATTGTCCATCACCCAGTTGCCCACGAACGGATTGTTCAAAACGGCCGCGTTGTTGGTGCGATAGAAGTGCGCATCCCCATAGTTCGGGCTGTACACACCAGCCTTGATGGTAAAATATTCCATCAGGTCGTCGGTTCCCGGAAGGAACGGTAGCTGATCGATCACCAGGTATCCGCCTTCCACCCAGGCTTCGTTATGGTGACGTGATGACATGAAGTTGTTGATGTATAACTGGATGCCCGGGGCGAGGTCGGCAGTAACACTCAGGTTGGCCGTGGGCAGGTTAAAGTTGTTTTTCAGTTCCGTGAGGGGAGTGGCGGAATTCGGGGCTTCATGATCAAGCATCTGAAGCTGCAACGCAAAGTCTGCTCCCACAGATACCTTTACTTTATCAAATTCCTCATTGTCAATCTGGGGTGTTTCATAAGTCTGACCAAATGCGAACACTGAAATCATGAGCGCAGTTGCAAGTAAAATACTTCTTTTCATTTCGAGTAAAATTTTAAATTATAAATGTGTTTTTGTGTTTGAGTTTTATCT
>CAZPTO010000226.1:3865-6272 GCA_964589155.1 uncultured Bacteroidaceae bacterium
TCATTTCGAGTAAAATTTTAAATTATAAATGTGTTTTTGTGTTTGAGTTTTATCTCCTGAATTGCCGGGATGAATATGTTCGTTGCTGGTACGTGCATGTTTGTTGCTGGTACGTGCATGTTTGTTGCTGGTACGTGCATGTTCGTTGCTGGTACGTGCATGTTCGTTGCCGGGATGGGTATGCTAAATCCTCTAACAATCTTCCTCAGGTCTGTTGTGCAAAACTGTAAAAACTATTAATCCTATAAAAAAGATAGGACAAATATAGTTTGTGAATTTTCATTAGCGTTATTTAAATAACATGTTGAAGAACATGTCGCAAGAAGAAGCAGGGAAAGTAGCCGGTTCGAGTGGTTCTAACCGACAGATTAGCAATAGAATGGATTGATCTAGCTTTCTTGTTTATAACGATTCAAAATAAGGCAGGTCAAGGGTCAGCCTAACGCAGTTCAGTGGTCAGCATAAGGCAGTTCAGTGCTCTGTAGAAAGCAGTTCAGTGCTCTGCCGGTGGTTCAGTGGTCTGCCGATGGGTCAGAGGTCTGCCGGTGGTTCAGTGGTCTGCCGGTACTTCTGTGCTGATATGGAACAGGGCGTCGCCGCGGTTGACGATCGGGGCGGTATTGCTGCAGATAATATATCCAGGGAAGGGGGCGCGGACTGCTTTGCTGTATTCGCCATAGGGATCTTTGATGGTGCCGAGCAGGGCTTTCTTGTCGATAAATTTCCCGTTGATATCTTCTGGTTCAAAGAGTCCCGAGGATGGTGACCGGAGCCATTTGGTCTTTTGTATGACCACGGAAGGGGTTTTGATTTCCGGCGCACCTTTTTCCATGCCCAGGTAGCGCATAATATTTACGGCACCGTCAACACCGTAGCGGATCACTTCCGGATCCAGGCTGCGTGTTTTTCCACCTTCAAACAGGAGGACCTTTTTTCCCATCTTGATCATGGTTTCCCGGATGGATTTCGGGATGGGTCTGGAATGGATGACAAAGGGTGCCCCGAAGGCCATGGCCAGGTCGTGCATGCCTTCTCCATTCAGGTCGCACCGTATCTGCGTGATGTTATTCCGGTCCGCACTTCCGGTATGAAAATCGATGGCATAATCGACAATGGGTGCGATCCTGGTGCGGAAATGATACGCAAACTGGCTGGCCAGCGAACCATTTTCGGATCCGGGGAAAACGCGGTTCAGGTCCTTTCCGTCGGGCAGCTCGCGGGCCTGGTTGAGGAATCCGAATACATTGAATACCGGGATGCTGATAATAGTGCCCCTGGAAGGGCGGTGGTTCCCGGAGCTGATGATCTCCCGCACGATGGCCACACCATTGGTTTCATCGCCATGGATACCTGCCAGCAGCAGCAATACGGGCCCGTCTTCATGTGCCCTTTCGATGTTGATCGGGATCTGGATGCGGTTGCGGGTATGCAACCGGGCGACCTCCAGCTCGAGGCGTGTGCTTTCCCCGCGGGGAATGTCTTTTCCAAGGATATGAAGGTGTTGCTCCGACATTTTACTGTTGTTCAGAAATGATCTTGATGCTCAGTACATGTATCTGTTCAGAAATGATTTTATTGCTCAGTAAATTTAGCTGTTCAGAAATGATCTTAATGCTCAGTACATGTATCTGTTCAGAAATGATCTTGATGCCCAGTACATGTATCTGTTCAGAAATGATGTTAGTGCTCAGACATTGCGTTCAACGTAACTGATAATTTCCCTGGCAATATCCTTGCCGGTGGCGCCTTCGATCCCTTCCAGTCCGGGTGAGGAATTGACCTCGATCACCAGCGGGCCGTTTTTGGACTGCAGCATATCCACGCCGGCAATACCCAGTCCGAGTACCCTGGTGGCCTTGAGGGCTGTGTTTCTTTCTTCTTCTGAAAGCTCCACAATGGAAGCGGTACCGCCCCGGTGGAGGTTGGACCTGAATTCTCCTTTTTTGCCCTGGCGCTTCATGGCCCCAACGACATTTCCTTCCACGACAAAGGCGCGGATGTCGGCACCCCCGGCTTCTTCGATGAATTCCTGTGCAATGACACGTGCCTTGAGGCCATTGAAGGCTTCGATGATCGACTTGGCGGCATTTTCCGATTCGGCCAGCACCACGCCCAGTCCCTGTGTGCCTTCCAGGAGCTTGATCACAAGGGGTGCACCCCCTACCGACGATACCACCTGGTCCACGTCCCTGGAATAGTTGGTAAACACTGTTTTGGGAAGTCCGACGCCGGCCCGCGCCATGATCTGCAGGCTCCGGAGCTTGTCGCGTGAGCGTATCAGTGCCTGGGATTCCACCGCGGTAAACACCTTCATCATCTCGAACTGACGCACCACGGCAGTGCCGTAAAACGTGACCGATGCCCCGATTCGCGGGATCACGGCATCCACATTTTCGAGTTGTTCGCC
>CAZPTO010000227.1:0-6262 GCA_964589155.1 uncultured Bacteroidaceae bacterium
CTCCAGCTTTTTTTTCCCGGTGAATTTTATCCAGGTACCATTATCATAAGTCCAGAGCGGCCTGCCTCCAATCCATATCCGACCGTCCCTGGAAGACCCGATCCCATATGAATTTCCAATGATTATATTCTCATCTTCCGGAAGACGGTTCCATTCCATGTCTCCATCATCCGTAGTTTGAAACCTGATGACCCCTCCTTTCTGGCCCTTATCTGACCGTATATCAACACCGCTGCCAAACCAGAGTGATCCATCATTCGACTCATAGCAGCCCCTGTAGTCTATTCCCCAGGATAATTCAGGGTGTAACATCAGGTTCCATTTGCCATGTTGCAAATATGCCGATGCAGCACGTTGCCTGTGACTACCCAGTGCCCATATTACCTCTTCTGAGGTGATGAAAATTCTTGCCGGCGTATCCATCAATCCATCTTTTTCTCCATATGCAAACCACTCACCGTACCGATTCACAATCACTTTCCCGTCGCGATCGAGGTACCATGAATCACCATTGGAAGTCGCACCCTGGAAAATCAGACCCTCGTAGGTAATCCATTTTTCAAACGTATTGTCAAACAAATACAATTCATCCAACACTCCGAGCACCCAGATCTTTTCATCAGAGGCTTCATGAAACAGATATCTTGAAGCTGAGGTAATTGGAATTTCCGGATGCTCATATTGTTCCCATTGATGATTGGTCCTTACGAAGATACTTCCATTTCCCTCTATCCAAATGGAACCATCTGAGCTGGCAAGTACGCTGGTATGGGAATTAATGCCTCCGAAAATATCACTGGTTCTTATCTCCTCCCACACGCCATTTTTATATACCTGTATCCCCAATTCGTAAGCCGTTGATACCACCCATAACTCACCAGCCTGGGATTCGGCAACCTGAACGGAACTCTTGATTGAAAGTCCATCATTTTCAGTGAAAACTTCCTCAACTAAAAGGTTTCCAGGCGCCCCGCGTTGGAAGCTACATATAGAAATTTTTCCATTGGCGCCTTTATTACTGATGGCAATAACAATTCTCCCATCTCTCTGGATATGCAAATCTGAAATATTGAAGACCCCAAAACCATTAAAATTTGGAATGGTCAGTGTCTCGGGAACTGTAAATACATGATAACTGCGATCCGGCAGCTTTGCGACAAGCTGGTATGTGTGTGATGAGCAATAAAAAGTCTTGGAATTATTAGTAATGTGAATTAATCCGGAAATTCCCGGATCACTTCCTCCGTCACTTATCCCTGCCAGCACGCTGCCTCCGGGTAGTTTCAGAATATCGTTGACAACAACGTTTTCCATACCCTCGTCAGGAAATACCCTTTGCCAGGTCCCGTCTTTTACAGCAAATAAGCCTGCGTCTGTGCCTGTCCAGATAGTACCATCCACCCCCACACATAAGGCAGTGACTGATAATTCAGAAATGCTGTCCGGGAAAGGTGTCAGGGTCCAGTCATAACCGGAATACATCATGATCCCCTGATCCACACCAAAAAGAAAATTATCGGTGCTTCCCTCTGCCATACAGCGCACACCGCGTCCGCGCATTTCATCAAACCTGGTCCATCGCCATGGTTCAGTAACCTTATCAGCCAGCTGGTGCTGAAAGGGAACCTGCGCTGTTGCCACAATAGTCAGGGCCTGGAAGCAGATTATTTGTATGCATCGTTGAAAGGTCATCTGCCCGGTTCAATATTGTAGTATTCTTTTAGTTCGTTTATATTAAATAGTTCATCATGACCAAAAATTGCGTCAAGATAGGAGAAATTATTATTATACACATACACTTCCCTGGTTTCTGCTCCCTCCAGGAAAAGAAACGGGGTTTCTGTATTTGATGGTGTGCAGGAAACAATTTCAATCTCTGAAGATTCCTTTAAATGAACCTGGGGCAATGCTTTGTTTGGTAAAGCCATTTCATTTTCAAAATCTGACAATTTTACCCGATGAATATCATATCCCCAGATCATCCTGCGCTCATGGTCTGTTTCCTTTGACAGATCATGAATTGACAGGTCATCGATTGATAAACCATCTATGTGGGCAAACACAAAATGAGCCGGAACATCGGAAAAATCATTAGAGGCGGACGATCTGAGGGTTCTGACTCCCCGGGGTTTGCTGTTCCCTTCGAAGGTCTGACGGTGATGCAGTTGGTAATAAATGCCCGATAAGTTCAGGTTTTCTATTTTGCTGTCCTTCTGGCCAAAAAACAGGCAGTTTCCATTGGGCGTATCGATGGTAATATTACTGAAGAAGATGTTCTTTATTTTACCCAGTTCTGAGTCAGCTTCACGCTTTTCGAGATCCAGGAACAATGGATAATTCTTTGAAGGTGACGATGCTTTATTTGCATCATAGGGCGTGGTCTCAATATGTATATTCTCGAACCTGATGTTCTCAAATGTACCGCCATCTTTGGCATACATGCCAATCCCGTACTGTGTATTCCTGATCACAATGTTGCTGAACAGGGCATTTCGAATGTCACTGTCCGACCTGGTGCCCAGCTTGATCCCTGTATCATCTGATTCAAGGATGCAATTGGTGACCACGAGATTTTCCATGGGGATATCTCCCCGTGATTTTGGACAGATGGCGTCATCCCCTACCTTGATGTAGCAATTTGAAATAAATACATCTTTTGAGGATACAGGATCTATTCCATCTGCGTTGGGTGCTTCCCTTTCACTTGTGATGGTTACGCCAGTGATCCAGACCCGCTCGCAAAACCTGACATCAATATTCCAGTTCGGAGAATTGGTAACATGAACGTCGCTGATGGATACATCGGTACAATGTTCAAATAAAATACACCTGTCGGGCCGGATATAAGGACGTTCTTTTCCTCTCCAGAAAGCATCTCCATTTCCATTCACCGTTCCCTTTCCCTTTATTCCCAGGTTTTTCTGCGCATTTGCATAGAGCAGGCTTTTCATTCCCGTGTGAGGATAATCATCCATATCCTTACTTCCGAATAGTGTTGCTCCCGGTGAAAATTCCAAATACACATTTGATTTTAAAAACAATGTCCCGGTGAGATACTTCCCGGGAGGGAAATAGATCGTCCCGCCCCCGGCTTCGTGGACCAGGTCGATCAGCGACTGCAATTCTCCCGTCAGCAGGGTCTCCGGTCCTGACTGTGTAAAGTGATTATCAACATTGTATGAATTTTCCTGGCTATGTGCACTTTGTCCTATCGCTAATCCGAAGGCAACTGCACAAACAAAATTTTTTAAAACTGACATAATTTTTTTATTAGATGACCATTCAATTCTCCTTTTCAACTGCGGAGCTATTTCAACCAGGGGCAGGTGCGCAAGGGAAAACTTGTGCCCGTGCCGGAGATGATCCGGCCATTGGCAAAATCAAAATGCCTGCAGTGCGCATCCAAGCCTGCAGTACGTATCCTTGCCTGCAATACGCATCCATAATGGCGGACTGGTTTTAATTAGCTGTTTAGAAGTCAGGGCAATTGACATGAACATGTTTTTGGTAGATACAAATAAGAGAACAAAATGACGAAATGATGTACCAGATAGTATCATTGAGCGACTAAGGAATACCATTCATCTGTATTTTCTTTCATTTTCCCGGAAATTAAATCAGATATCCAGTCTTTTGAATCGTGATTCCACAACCTCGATGTACTTTTCCTTCATTTCCTCTGAGAGGAATGAACGCGCTATTTCATTCATCCATAAAGGACGGACCTGGAAGATTTTTTCCACTGTCGAAGTGATCACCCTGTTGTTCAACTCGCATCTTTCGCCGCCAAAATATTCAATCAGCATCTGTTTGGTCAGGTTCCGTTTTTTTCCTTTAAGTGTAAGAGCTATTTCCTCGGTTGCATTTTCCAGTTCAATGGTGGTGTTCAGCAGATCATAACAGGGTGATAATTCAATTATTCCATCTTGATTGATGATCGAAAAATTTTTCAGATGCATGTCTTCGTTCCCCGTGATAAAACAGAACAACACCAGTTTCAGCAGTTTTAACTTTTCTATTGCGGGAAATGTACAATGCGCGTTGATCAGCCCGACGACTTTTTCCATGCTGTAATCGTACTTGGTATCCCGGCTTAATCCTGCCAGCTGTGCAAAATCTTCAACCGGGACCTTATCCTTCTGACCCTTTCTGTCAAATCTTTTAATGAAGTAGGTCAATGCATGGTCTTTTCCCCAGATCATCCCATGGACAGGGACATCCAGGCCTGCTGTTTTCGCTAACCGCATGGTCAGATCTTCATTTTCCGGCATCTGGGGATAGATGTGGTGTTGTGGTTTCAGCAGGTACCTGCCATAACGATCTACAATTTCAAATTTCCCTTCTTTGATCTTTAATACAGCGCTTAATTTGGGTTGTATGCCCTGGACGGACATTTTTTTACTGCGGTGGAAAGCTTCCTTTCGTTGTTCTTCGGCCGTAAGCTCCAGGGGGTGTAACCGGGAAAGTCCCGGCGACAGCAGTTTAAGGCCTTTCTTACTGTAAAGGTTGTCCCCGCATGGTTCATATGTGACCGGACACCTGTTCATTCAAACACCTCCTTTACGGTGACCGCACCAACCATGTCGTCTCCCACTGCCATGAGTTGCGCAAACAGGTCGTTCCTGTCAATTTTATTCAGTTTGAGCAAGCCCTCCAGTTGAATGCCTTCGGGAAGCAATCCTTCAAAGAAAGGCGGAAAAGTATTGTAGGTATACCTCTTATGGGTGGGCAACATGGTGCGCGATACCTCCGGACCATTATACCCGTCATGATATTCAAATGTATAGGCGGTACCTTTGTTGACTTCCGAAAGAATACCGGCTTCCATCCCCTTTACATACACTTTAGCTTTTCTCATCTGTAAAATGCTGTTGATCGAGTAGCGGACTGCTCAATTGAATCTCAATGTTTAAAACCTTCAGTATTTTTTTCAGCGTAAGGAGCTTCACAGTTTCTTTTCCTTTTTCAATATCGAACACGACGGTTTTTCCAACGCCGGCCAGTTCGGCCAGTTGCGCCTGGGTAAGGTTTGCAGCCTTCCGGTGCATTCTTATCACGGTTGCTATATCCTTCAATTCAGACATTTGGTTACTGTTATGGCGGTAAATATATGCATTTTGAGTGTAAAATTATAGCAATTAGCTAAATATTACCACTATAGCAGTAAATAGGTACATAAAGGCATGGAGGTTGCGGCTGCAGATTGAAAATTACTGTTATAGCGGTAAAAAAGCACATAAAGAGCTAAAATATACGGCCGAATGATGAATAATCCGGCTAATTGATGAAAAATTCGGGTAAAGTGGTAAAAAACGTACCTTTATTGAAAACTACAGGAAATGAAACGACGTACTTTCTTCCAGTCTGCCACCCTGGGCGGAATGGCGGCGGTCATGGCTCCAATGGCAGCATGCAGTAGTGATCCGGGCCCTGACCCTGCTGCAGGGGAGCGCTACAGGATGCTGGGCGAGATCCTGCAACAGCCGGTTTTCAAAAAAGAGCTGTTCACCGCGCCGGTTCTCATTAAATCAGTAGAACTGCTGCAGTATGAAAACAGTTATCTCTGCCGGGTCCGGTCGGAAGATGGTGCGGAGGGCATCTCGGTTGCGCACAACGACATGCGCTTCCTCGTTCCCATTTTCCTGCACAAGGTGCAACCTTATTTCATCGGTCAGGATGCCCGTGAACTGGACCTCATCGTGGAAAAGATCTTCGACTTTCATTTCAATTTCAGGTATGGTGGCATTCCGCTGGGGATCCCGCTGGCCACCATCGAATTTGCCATCCTGGATATGATGGGGAAGATCGCCGGGTTGCCGATGGGACAGCTGGTGGGGGACCTGAACAATGAGAAGGTCGGGGTGTATGTGGCCACTGAATTCCGGGACCGGCCGCTGGAGGAACATTTTGAGAAAATCCTGGAGACCGTGGCCCAGTATGATGCAAAAGCCATTAAAATAAAGGTAGGGTACCTGTTTGCCGGGAGCCGCGATATTCATGATCCCGGACTGCCGGGAAAATCGGAACAACTGGTGCCGATGGTCAGGGAACATTACGGTAGCGACTGGAGCCTGTATGCAGACTCGAACGGGTACTACGATGCAGAAGGGGCGATCCGCATGGGCAAACTCCTGGAGGAAAATAACTATGGCTATTTCGAGGAGCCGGTCAGGTTTGATCACTTCCTGGAGATCAAAAAAGTGGCGGATGCGCTCACGCTCCCGGTGGCCAATGGCGAGCAGGACCACAGCTATTATAATTT
>CAZPTO010000228.1:0-6255 GCA_964589155.1 uncultured Bacteroidaceae bacterium
ATCGGGTTCATCAAGCAATACCAGCGCTAATGCAAGCCGCTTCTTTTCTCCCCCTGACAGGTTGGAAACCTGTTGTGTGGTATCTGTGATCCTGAACAGGTAGAGCAGTTGTTTCAGCCGCCGGTCATAATCCCATCCCCGTACCCGGTCCATTTCTGTTGTGGTGGCCTCCAGCTGTTGCATGGCCTCTGCTGAATGGGTCCGGGTGCTCTCCGCGACAGCCTGTTCATACTTCCTGATCACAGAAATAACAGGTGTATTGGCCGTCAGGATCAGGGCGTCTATCGTGAGGGTATTATCAAGCTCCGGCAGCTGTTCCAGGAACGCGACTTTAATTCCGTTCCGGAATGTGTATTCGCCCGTATCCTGCTGCTCCTTTCCCCCGAGGATTTTCAGCAGCGTGGTCTTGCCCGTCCCGTTCCTGGCGATCAGCGCTGTACGGTCGCCCTTCGCCAACCCGAAAGTAAGTCCGCTGAAGAGGACCTGCGCACCAAATGCTTTCGATATGTTTTCTGCCGAGAGGTAATTCACGTGCTTGCTGTTTCAGGTTGGCGAAGGTACTAAAAAGGTGCAGATCAGAATGAAGAAGGGTCTAATTTTCGCATTCTTCATATCACCTGGCAATTCAACTAAAGAACGGTCCCGGATCTTTACTCCTTTCTATATGCCATGATTCTTTGTTCTGCAGATTATTTATATGTCAGGCAAATAAACAACGGTCTTTTCAGTATAATAATATCTACCCTTTCCGGCCTGTTGTGTACCTTTTTCCCCTACAACGTGTTCATTTCCACAAAGTGTTGCCCTGGACCGGAAACGTTGTCGTGAAAAAGCAGGATAATAGAAAGTGAAATATCCAGTGCCATAACAGCTGTTATATTACAGTTCATTGCCTTAACCTGACAGGGCTGATCATCATTGAATTTATAAACTTAACGGCCACTTTTTGCCCGCAGGAATCCCTGGTACATCTATTACAAACAAATCGTGCATAGAAATCAAAAAAGTGATCAGAAACTGCCTGTTGGCATGATATTTTAAGGAATTGGTTCGAATAATAAAGCGTGTACCCTTCGCAGATTTAAGTTGAAATGAGATCAAACAGACTTTTACTCAGAGTTACCCTGCTATTGTTGATTCCCATCCTTTTTTTACATGGAATCATCGCTGCCAAGGAATTTCTTTTTCCGCTATTCTTAGCACTCCTGTTTGCCTACCTGCTCTATCCGATCGTCAATTTCCTTGACAGCAAAGGTCTGCCCAGGGCCATTCCGATCCTGCTATCCATATTGTTTGCATTCGTGGTCATCGGTGGAATCGTCCTGGTATTTTACAGTCAATTGAACCTCCTGTTAGAAGATTTTGACGCCATCAAGGAACAGGCAAATCAAAATATTAATGCATTTGAGAAAACCATCAGAGAGACTTTTGGTTTGAAAGGTGACCGCCTCGACGGATTCCTGAGAGAACGGGTGAATATGTTTTTCTCCTCTGAAGGAAGCGGGATCAACCGGTTGTTTTCAGCAACAACAGGGACGATCTCAAAAGTATTTCTCTTGCCGGTGTATGTATTCCTGTTTCTTTTTTTCAGGACCAAATTTGCCTATTTTATCCTGAAAGTAGTAAAAGAAAACAAACGGCCGGAAGCAGTAAGGACGCTCCGCGATATTTCCACGGTTGCGGCAAGGTACATGGGTGGCGTGACCATCGTGGTGCTGATGCTTTGTGTCATCAACTCAACCGGCTTGCTCATCATAGGAGTGGAATATGCTATTCTCCTGGGAATAACTTCTGCATTTTTCAACTTTATTCCCTATTTCGGCACCCTGATGGGAGGATCGGTGCCTCTATTATTTGTACTCTTTAGCTCAGATCAGCCGCTTGCCACCGGGATACAGGTGCTGATCCTGTTTATCATCGTACAGGTCACCGAGAACAATATCCTGACGCCCATGATCGTGGGAGGCAATGTCAAGATCAATCCATTTTTTGTCATCGTCGGACTGGTAGCTGGTGCCATGATATGGGGAATTGCAGGCATGGTCGTTGTCATTCCCATGCTGGCAATGGCTCGGATCATCATGAATAACACGAAAAGATTACAGCCTTACGCATATTTACTTGGTCCCAGGAGGTCAAGCAGGAATTCCATCATTGAAAGACTGAAAGGTGTTTTTCATAAAAAAGACACTGATGATAAGTGAGACATTTTTCCACAAATTCCTAAATGCGTGTAATATTCCCCCCAGTTTATGAGGCGCAAAGTCCCGAAATAGTGCTGGCAGGATATTTGAACCTATTCTGACAATTGAAAATCAAAAAACAGTAACTATGTCAGAAAAATCAAGCAGTAACGCAGCAACCGCTATTTTCAGCTTTCTAACAGGAGCAGCCACAGGTGCTGTCGCCGGGATACTATTTGCCCCGGACAAAGGATCGCAAACCAGGGAGAAGATTGCAGAAAGAACCAGGCAGGTTGGTGAGGATGTAAACGAAGATGTACAAAAGAAGGTGGATGATCTGAAAACATCTATTTCAGATTTTATGGATGAGGTCAAAAACAAGTTCAATGAACTGGAAGACGACATGAAAACCAAGGCTGAGGAGACCAAAAACAGCGCAGCCAGCAAAGTTGAGAAAAAGGCCAAAGAGGCACAGAGCTAGAAGTTATTCAGCCTGAATTATCAATCCAACCTAATCACACCTGTATGTCAAAAGACACATCATTACAAGAAAATTTGTCAGAACTGCAAGAGGCGATCAACAGTTATGTGAACGCCAGGCTCAATTATTGGAAAATAACGCTGATTGAAAAAGTAGCCAGGGCCGGAACATATTTGTTCACGGCCATCCTTTTACTGGCCGCAGCAACATTTATCTTCCTCTTGCTATCGCTCGCATTCAGTTTCTGGTTTGCCGAGCATCACGGATCACTTGTAAACGGAATTCTTATATCAGCAGGTGCATATGCACTGATCGTCTTCATTTTATTTCTTCTCAGGAGAAAGCTCTTTGCCAACAGTATTGTGAAGAACATTGCAGACATCATCTACGAGGACGAAGAGAAAAAATAATAAACCATGAAGCACATCAGGATCAGGTCCATGCAGGACATCAAGCTGGCCAAAGAGGTATACAGGTACGAATCGAAGGTCCACAATCAGTCGGTGAATGCCGGGGTCTTCCGCCTTCGGAACTCTTTCCGGGACACCATGGAAAACACACTTCGGATTGCCCTTCAGAATGCGCTCATATTTGGCATCAAAAAACTCGCAAGTAAGAAGTAGACCTTCAGAATAACCTGAATCTAAAATTGAAGATATTGTATATTAATTAACAACCATTAAAACTCCAAAGTTATGAATGAATTAAAAATAAAAGGACGCTGGAATGAGATCAAGGGAAATCTCAAGCAAAAATATGGAAACCTTACCGACGACGACCTGAAGTTTGCCGAAGGTAAAGAAGATGAATTGCTGGGAAGATTACAGCAAAAGACCGGCAAAACCAAAGATCAGTTGATTGAAGAGATCAATAAACTTTAGATCCCGGGCAGGGTTGTTTTCAGGGATTAGAAATGGATCCTGGAGCAATCCACCTGTTTATTTGAATCACCACGACAAGCAACAACAATCAGCAGATTACTGCCGGATCATCATGTGCAGAATCCGGTGACCTGAATATGTAGCTTGAACGAGTGGCTTGTGTATCAGATCTTATCGCGGAACCTGCCCCGGTCCCGCGATTTTTTTTATTTTTGTGCCTCCGGATTCCCTGCAGGCATGAATAAACAGGTCCTTAATCTTGCTATCCCCAACATTATCAGTAACCTGTCGGTCCCGTTACTCGGCATCGTTGACATGGCCCTGATGGGGCATATGGAATCCGATGCCTATATCGGGGCGATTGCACTGGGTACACTCATCTTCAATTTTATTTACTGGAGTCTCGGTTTTTTGCGCATGGGCACCAGTGGTTTTACCGCCCAGGCATATGGACGGAAGGATAAGCAGGAAGCAATACTTGTGTTTTCCCGCGCCCTGTTCATTGCTATCTCTATCAGCCTGGTCATGGTGGTCCTGCAACGCCCCATTGAATGGCTGAGCTTCCTGCTCCTTGAAGGTGAGTCATACGTTGAAGCATTGGCCATGGACTATTTTCGAATCAGGGTTTGGGCCGCACCGGCTACGCTTGGACAATTTGCTTTATTAGGATTTTTTCTGGGCATGCAGAATGCGCGCTATCCTATGTATGTGTTGGTTACTGCGAATGTGATCAACATCATCTTCAATGCAGTCTTTGTTCTGGTGCTGGAAATGGGATCCGATGGGGTGGCTCTGGGCACAGTCATCGCGCAATACAGCGGACTGCTGATGGCATCGTACCTGTTGGTCAGGAAATACAGCTATCTCTTCCCGCACTGGAACCAGAAACTGATGCTGCAGCGTGACAGGTTAAAAGCCTTCCTGTTGGTCAACAAGGATATATTTATCCGCACCATGTCCCTGGTACTGGTCTTCACCTTCTTTACTGCCAGCTCAGCCAGTGCTGATGCTGATGACCGGGGCGCGGAAACCATCCTTGCCGTAAATTCTCTCCTGATGCAATTCTTCATGTTCTTCTCCTTCCTGATTGATGGCTTTGCACATGCTGCCGAAGCCCTTTCGGGTCGGTTTATCGGGCAAAAGAACCGTCATTATCTCAACAAAAGCATACGCATACTCTTTATTTGGGGGACAGGAATCGCGCTTTTCATTACGTTGTTCTACCTCCTGGCCGGGGAACTGATCCTGGGACTCCTGACCGACAACCATGAGGTCATCCGCAACGCAGCCCCTTACTTCCCCTGGGTGGTATTGATCCCTTTGGCTTCATTTGTTGCATTTATCTGGGACGGCATCTTCATTGGTGCCACCGCCGGCCGGCAAATGCGAAACGCCATGCTGATCTCCACCCTGCTGGTGTTTTTCCCCTCATATTACCTTTTAAAACCGGTGATGGGGAATCATGGGTTGTGGCTGGCCTTTTTACTGTACATGCTCAGCCGGGGGGTAACCATGACCTTCATGCGAAAAAAGGCACTACATAGTAAAATCACAACACCCGGCAGGCAATAGTAAGGCAGCAAAGCAGCTGGTTAATATTCTTAGCTTTGATAGAAACATGTCATGAATGGCGATTGTATGCGTGATGGTTGATCATTATAATTATCTCAACCAATATTCCACGAGTAAAACCCTGATATGGCCCTTGCGCGTATCTAAAGAACATTTAAATAAAGAATATCAGGACGCCTTACCACAATTGTTCCAAAGAAGCACATTTGTTACAAATTGTTACATGTATGCGAAAGTTTTGAAACAATAAAACAATATTATTCTAGAAATTCACCCTAGCTTTACCTTAGTTAAAAAATGTTAAAATCCATTTTGTAATTGAACAACTAAACTGAACTAAATTAAAATATGAAAATGCAGGATTTTATTCTTTCCCTAAAGATTCATCTCAGGGGCTTGTTTGCAATTGCACTATTACTTACAATCACTACTGCTATTGCTCAGGAAGGACAATCAAGGTCATCAGGTTTTGAAATAAATGGGCTGGTTATAGATGATAACGGCGAACCGATCATCGGGGCAACCGTAGTTGAACCCGGTACAACAACCGGTACCATCACAAATGCTGATGGAAATTTCACGATTTTCACTGATAGTGAGCAACCAACCCTGGTGTTTTCTTTTATTGGCATGATAAGCCGTGAGTATAAAGTAACGGATCCAACTGAGAGAATTGTTATCAGGATGGAGACCAATCCTATTAAAATGGACGAAGTCGTGGTTGTCGGTTACGGTGTGCAGGAAAAAGAAAGTCTGCTTTCTGCGATCGACCAGGTAAGTGGTGAAAATATTGAAAAAATGGGAGCCGCCAACATCTCGGCAGCGCTTAGCGGTTTGTCACCAGGATTGCTTTCGATGTCCACCAGCGGTCAACCAGGGGCAGACCAAAATGACTTATACATCAGGGGACGTTCATCTATCAATGACGATAAAGCATTAGTCGTAGTCGATGGAATTAAAATCGAAGGTGGATTTGATTACATGGACCCGGAAGAGATATCATCAATCAGTATTCTAAAAGATGCTGCAGCTACTGCAGTTTATGGTGTTGAAGGAGCGAATGGCGTTGTGATCGTAACCACCAAAAGAGGTAAAAAAGGAGCTGTCTCAATTATACAGTCGGCTCTATTCACTCTAC
>CAZPTO010000229.1:0-6182 GCA_964589155.1 uncultured Bacteroidaceae bacterium
CTCAACCTTCCTGGTGTTGGAAAAAGCCTTACATTCCGGGTCATAGGTATCACCCGGTATGGCCGAAGGATACTGGAATTTGATCATGATGAGACCCGGCACCACAGTCCGATCATCCATAAGATGGGAAAGGTGATCATCATCGAATCGAAATCTATCCACGAATACCTTTCCCAGATGGAGGAGCTCGGGGAGCTAAGGGAAGCTTATGAAGGATTATACGGCTATAGCCTGGGACAGACGGAGCAAAGGATGCCACTGTATGAATATCCGGAATACGATTTCGACACGACAGAAGAATTGACCAACCTGGAGGTCTGATTATTAGTTAATTAACTGGGTGATTTGCCACCCGAAAAGCAAATAATCAGGAACCGGACGAGCATTCAGCATTTTTTCTATGATGATGCAGGTAGTTTTTATACCTTGGGGTAGGTAATAAGTGAAGAATTACATGAAAACCTATATTTACATATCAGGTTTCGTTGTGGCATTTTTACTGCTGGGTTGGTTAATGGCCTATCTCCTCGGAATGCCCAATCATTTGATCATGCTGGTGGGCGGTTCCATCGTGCTGCTTCTTGTTTACCTGCCACTTGTAGTGGCAAAAAGAAGACAACACCGAAATAGAATGAAAGAGATTATTCGCAATTATCAGCAACAAGAAAAAGAAAACAGAAAAAGGCTGTATACACAGGATGCCGGCCAGGCTGAAAAATCATCAAAAAACCGGAAAGGCTGGAGCATGAACGATTCCCCTTACAGGGAACGCAAATCGGGAGTTACCTGGGGCGGGGGAAATATTCATGCTGCCAACGCATCACGAGACAGCAGGAAGCGCAGAAAATGATTATTGCCCCATTCGTGATAAGAACTCCTTTTTATATGTCCTGCTCACCGGCAACTCTTTGTTGCCAATGGTGACCTCCTCACGGTTGTATGATTCCAGGCGATCACGATTCACGACAAATGACCTGTGAATGCGCAGGAATTTGTCAGTAAGCCGCGCATGAAGCGCACTGATCTTCTCCCTGGTAATCACGATCTCCCCCGAATTGAGAACTATCTTTACATAGTCGGCCATGCTCTCAAGGAACAGAATATCATTCAGTTTGATTTGCCGGTTCTTCCGCTCCGATCTTACTGTGATATGTTCATCAGGGATATTGCCGGCAACACCTTGTTGGCGCATCAACTCTGTTACAACCGTTATAAACCCATAGAGCAACACAATAAAATACATGACCACGGGCATCCATTTATAACTCTCAACAATGTTGCTGATGTTTCTGAAATCGTAGATACTCATCAACAAGAAAGCCATGAAGACAAGGATAAATTCTATATCCAGCGAGATCACAAAAACATAGAAGGTGTACAAGAAAAACTTACCATATCGCTTTTTAAGCAGGAAGGCGGGCACCAGGTAACTGCTGAATATCCATGCGGTAATGATTACTACCGGCAGAAAAAAGCTCAGGAAATAAAATGCATGGATAAAGTTGCCAGAGGTGGCCCCGAAAACAATGAACATCAGAAGCCCAATAATGGACCAGAAAACAATATTTAAATATCGGACCATGACAGAAATTTCGCATAAAAATCCGTCAGATACAAGTTCGTCTTAAAAATATCGATGAAATGCAGGTTTTGATACGGATACGACCTTGCATTTCAGCGCGCTGCGGGCGTACCTTTATAACATATTAATTATTAAATTTATAGCTATGTTAAATTTATTCAGAATGGGTGGACCATTATTTATGGGAATCCTGACAGGTTTACTTTTTATTATACTTGTGATTGCAGTGTTCTACCTGGTGATTATCGTCAGAAAAGACTATAAAAACCTCGAAGAAGCAAGGAGTCGACTCAGGTATATTAAAAGTATCGGACTATTCGCACTGGTAACAGGTATACTTGGCCAGATGATCGGGCTGTTTTCAGCATTCACTGCCATCGAACAGGCGATGGATGTTTCACCGGCGATCATGGCAGGTGGATTAAAAGTTTCGATGATCGCGCCTATGTATGGAATGGTCATCTTCCTGGTCTCTTATTTACTATGGATCCTTGTTGATTTTATTGCTTCAAGGAACAGCTGATTTTTCCTCGTTCAACCCCTTCAATAACCTTCATTTTAAAGTACATGAAGGAGTCTTACGGAATACGCTTAACCTGATTGTATTCAACTTCTATAAATTAGCATTACTCCTCGTGTAACGCTATATTGAACGATACAGGGATAACGAAAAAGGAGGGAGTCATGTATGGCCCCCTCCATTTTTTCCTTAACTTATGAACTTTACTTTTAATCGGTAACAAGCGGATAATCAGAAATTTTACCATCACCCCAGCTGGTAAGTTCATTCGCTGCTGCCCAATCAGTAGCAAAGCCATTGATTCCAAACAACAGTGATTTTGCATCATAACCCAGTACCCTGAGATAGGCAGTAAGGAAAGCACTGCCCTGTCCGGTATAGCAGTATACAACGATGGTCTCGTCCGCAGGTAGCGTTTGGAGATCAGCAGTGGTCAGCATACTTGTATTGGGCGTATACTGAATGGCACCCGGGATATGACCCAGGTTATAGTTTTCCTCCGGCCAGTAATTTACGATATAAAAATCTTCCGGGTTGGTCCATACTTCTGTAGCGGTAATTTTTGTGTCATCACTGAATCCGGCTGAATTCACCTCTGCAATCCTGGCCTCCAGGATATCAGCACCGGTCTCGAACCCGGTTTCCAGCACCGGCATGGCACCTTCTTCACCTTTAGGATTTGCACTGGTTTCCAGCTGTGTGTATCCATTTTTTGCATTGGACTTCCACGGACCGGCAGTTGCTGCGTTCCAGGAACTCATACCAAATGCAAGGGATACCGTCTCATAACCCGCCATATTAGCGAGCGAAACCACGTAGGCTGCTGTCTGCCCGGTGTAACACACAATGACAATTTTATCGTATGTATTCACATCCATCCCATCGAGATGAGCGATCACACTTGTAGGCGCTACCTGCACCGCACCCTCGATATGGCCAATGTCAGAATATTCATTTCCCCGGATATCGATGATATAGGGATTACCTGCAACAACCAACTGGTGTAGCGCCTCAGCACCGATGAGTTTATTTATCGAAGTTACATCTATTGGACTATCGACAGATTCCATATGTTCTGCCAGTACCAAAGATTCATCCACTGTTTCTCCACAGGAAACAAGCAGAACTGAAATAGTAAAGATGCCTAACATCCAAAAATTGATTCTTCTCATAATCATAAAGTTAATTAATGTTTATTATTTGATTTATTTCATGGTAATGTTTCTAGTTGAACCAACCTGCAGGCAACTCTCCATCAACTGTAATATGTGCCGTTGCGTTGATCTCCCAGTCCAGCAGATCTGATTCAAAAAGATATAATTCTCTGTTATACACACTGTCTGCCTCGGTCCGGATGTGACATTTGGATGCACAATGCTCCCCACCCACATCTGTTCTTGAAGTGATCTTCAAAATGTTATGTGGCGTTGTATAATTATATGTGGGATGTGCATCAAAATCCGGGTATTCATCCACACCATACTCCTTCCAGTTATCCGGAGCAGCCAGGGTCCTTCTCACAAGCGCGAATTCAAAGTCCTTGTCTTCTGGGATAGGATTCAATGCAATCTTAAAGTCCAGGTATGAAGGAATCCTGGCCCCCTCTCCATGTACATGACAACTGCCACAGTTGTTATAATCCTGTGAGTGGCAAACTTGGCAGTTGAAATCTTCGATATGCTTCTGATGATAATTGTTGGATGATGCAAGGCCGGTATGACACTGATCACATGTGGGTAATTCAGAATAAGCATATCTGTGCGTGACTGTACTGTCGCCATTCCCATGGAGCTCCATTCCTGTATGGCAATCGAGACACTCATAATCTGCCTTGGTAAGATGCACATCCGGAACGGTACCGGATGCTACTCCCAGGTAAGCATGTCCGCCGCGGGAAGTGTGACAACTCACGCAGGTGGCCAGCATATCGGGATTCCTTTCAAACCCATGACTGTTTGCCAGTCCGCCGCCTGCAATGGGTGGCCGGTTGACATGGCAATTGCCGCAGGTACCATGACAGGTTGCGCAATTGGCATTGTATCCCTCAATCTGATGCTGGGGTAGCTGGTCAAACTCTTCATGTCCCGCCAGTCCCATTCGCTGGGTAACTTTGCGTTTCTGACCAATCCCCTTGTGAAGACTGGTGTTGAAATTTGTGGCAATATCATCATGACAGGATCCGCACTTTTCTTCGTACATTTCCGATGGATGCTTGATGAAATTACCTGTGTGGGCGATCTCCTTTTCATGGGTTCCATCGGTTCCACCATGACATGTTGTGCAACCTATGTTATGATAGCCTCTCCTGAATTTCTTATATCCATCGTCCTCCGTATCGAGGAATACCCGGTCATAGGGCTTGATGTCTGGTGCCGCACCACCGCATCCACCGACCGCTGCCGCAGTGTCGGGGGTATGAACATCTATGAGATGGGCATAGTTCGTATGGCAACCCACGCAAGAAGCTACATCGCTGTAATCTGGTATCTTGTGTTGCGTGCAACTGAACCCCAACAGACCACATGTAAGTATTATCATTATCAGCCTTACATTACTGTACAATTCTGCCCTCATCATTTCCCGTTTTTGTTTGTTGAATAACAGTAAATCCACATTGCTAATTTTGCTGTTTTCCCTGAATCTACCTATAAATGAAGGCTGTTTCGAATATGATATTGCAATGATATATCTCAAAACAGTAGTTGACCAGTATCAGTTAATTAATTGATTCTTTTGTATATTTGTAGATTAAGAACCCATTAAATGAACCATAACCAGCAATTTTCCGGGTGCACGATCAGTTCTTACGACTGTAAGTGCTTCGATCTGCTGAGTCCGGAGGAGAGAAAACTTATCGATGACAACTCTGTGCAGATCAGTTACAAAAAAGGTGAGATGATCTGCAAGCAAGGCGGCTTTGTTTCGCAGATCATGTATGTGGAACAAGGACTGGCAAAAGTATTCATCGAAAATGGAAGTAATTCACTTTTGCTGCGGATCACTCCAGACGGATCATTTATTGGCCTTTCGGCTGTATCAGATGAATTCACTACATTCCCATATTCCGCAAGGGTTTATGTCGATACAGTGATACGACAGATTGATGTGAGTACCTTCCGTAAGATATTAGATAACAATAACAATTTCGCCAGGGAGATCATCAATATACTTAGCGCCAACAGTGTGCAGATTTACGGCCGCTTTTTTTGCCTTACACACAAGCAGGCTTACGGAAGGCTTGCTGATATTATTCTCTGCCTGTCGCAACGCATCTTTAAAAAAGAAAAATTCGAGCTTCCGCTTTCCAGGAAAGATATAGCTGAACTATCGGGAATGAGCTCTGAAACAGTTGTGCGCTTACTGAAGAAATTCAATGAGGATGGCTTGATCAGGATGAATGGAAAAAACATCGAAGTAGTTAATGTTGAGAAATTGCAGCGCATTAGTGAAACGGGGTGACCTGTATCATAGTCAGGTTGCATTCTCTATAAAACTATTGAAAATACCAGCGTCAACTTAATTTCTCTCTTTCTTATACTGAATCATCATACCGATACATCCAAAGTAGTCCAGCTTTTCCTGTTCAGTCATATCCTCTGCCAATACTTCCAGCGAGACTTTTAAGCGTTGGGTATGCTCAATATTCAGGGTGAGGGTGCCGAGGTATTCTTCCTTTGCATTGTCATAGATCACCTTATCAGTCACTGCATTCATCAGTACAATATGAATAGGTTCGAAGTGATCAGAGACACACACGTTGATCTTGTATTGCCTGTCGGCATAAAGAACCAGATTGTATATCATCTGATCTCCTGCACCAATAATATTGCTTCGCGACTGTCCATCATATTTGAATCTGGGTCCCGGATTTACATTACAATCAGAATACAGGTGAAATTTTCTGCAGGAATTTTTTTGCGCGGTTATAACAGGAACCGCAAATGTGATAAGTACTATGGCGAATATGAATCGTTTCATAGGAAAATGTTTTCAATTTTAGTTACCTACAATATAGGCCCTGGTGGCAAGCACACTGCGTCTGATCATATAAAAATTTTCTTCAGTAATATGAGGTAGTGA
>CAZPTO010000230.1:0-6161 GCA_964589155.1 uncultured Bacteroidaceae bacterium
AGAGGGGGAGATGTGGAGAGGGGGAGATGCACCGAAATAGCATTTAAACTAAACTATTAACCAAAAACGCGATACCATGAGACCAGTAACTCTTTTTACCGGCCAGTGGGCCGATCTTTCCCTGGAGACAGTCTGCAAAAAGGCAAAAGCGTTCGGGTATGATGGAATAGAACTTGCCTGCTGGGGAGACCATATCGAGGTGCACAAGGCCGATGATGCCTATTGCGAGGCCAGGCTGAAACTGCTGAAAAAACATGATCTGCAGCTGTTTTCAATTTCGACGCACCTGGTTGGGCAGGCCGTATCTGACAACATCGATGAAAGGCACAAATCGGTGCTGCCTCCTCATGTTTGGGGCGATGGCGATCCTGAAGGGGTCCGGCAACGCGCCGCACAGGAGATCATCAAAACCGGGGAAACAGCGAAAAAGCTTGGCCTGAACGTCGTGAACGGATTTACGGGCAGTCCCATCTGGCACTTCCTGTACTCCTTCCCCCCAGTGCCGAAATCGATGATCGACAATGGGTACGCCGACTTTGCAGCGCGGTGGAATCCGATCCTGGATGCCTATGAGAAAATGGGCGTGCGTTATGCACTGGAGGTCCACCCCACTGAGATCGCATTCGATATCGCTTCAGCTGAAAGAACCCTGGAGGCACTGGACCATCACCCGGCTTTCGGATTCAATTATGATCCGAGCCATTTCCCTTACCAGGGAGTGGATTACGTGGAATTTATCTACCGGTTCGCCGAAAAGATCTTCCATGTCCACATCAAGGACTCAAAATATTCAGTGACACCTACCGATGCCGGGGTGTTTGGCGGACACCTGGAATTCGGGGACCGGCGGAGGTACTGGGACTTCGTGAGTCCCGGAAGAGGCGATGTGGATTTCGAGGAGATCATCCGTGCCCTCAACCGGATCAATTACAACGGTCCGCTCTCCGTGGAATGGGAAGACAGCGGCATGGACCGTGAGCACGGGGCCCGGGAGGCCTGTGAATTTGTTCGCAGTATTGACTTCAAACCCAGCGATGTGGCTTTTGATGATGCGTTTCAGAGCCAGTAACGGTTTTGCAGCTTTCATTACAGCATCCGCATCATGCATCCAGCAATGCAGATCGCAATGATATTCACACCTGAACAGGAAACCAGTCTGCCACCCACGCTGCATTTAACTGTTACTTTCAGTTAAAAAAACATAACACTATTGCATTATTGAAATATTTTCTTCAACTTTGCATCTCAAAGTACTTTTAAAATGAAAAAAACCGAAAAGCATTTACATGACCTCAATGAGATCCGGCAGATCATGGAGCGATCGACGAAATTCCTGTCGCTCAGTGGCTGGGCCGGTATCCTGGCAGGCATCCTTGCCATCCTGGGTACGGCTGCAGCATTCCTGTATTTAGACAACAGGGCCATCTCCTACGAAACGTTGTTAACGCTGCCCCAGGGAGATACTGCAAGCGCTCCCCTGTCATTTTTGATTGCTGATGCCATGATCGTGCTGGTGCTCGCATTGTCAGGAGCTGTTTTTTTCTCCTATCGCAAAGCAAAAAAATCGGGCGAAAAGATCTGGTCACCTGTGACAAAACGACTGCTCTTTCAACTGGCCGTACCCCTGGTTACGGGCGGAATCCTGGTCCTCATCCTGGCAGGGCAGCGCAATGTGCACCTTGTCGCACCTTTCACCCTGGTCTTTTACGGACTCGCGCTCGTTAATGCAGGAAAATATACAACCCGGGAAATTGTATGGCTCGGGATTGCCGAGATCACTACCGGGCTTGCAGCAACAGGTTGGTCGCAGCATGGGCTCTGGTTCTGGGGTGCGGGATTTGGCATCTACCATATCATTTACGGCATCACACTCTATCATAAATACGACAGGAAAACGGTGACACATGGATAACCCGATCAAGAAACTGAACAAAGATTTTGAATCCAGGGTACGGCTTGGGGTGATGTCGGTACTCTCTGTTAACGAATGGGTGGATTTCAATACACTCAAGGACCTGCTGGAGGTGACCGACGGCAACCTGGCAAGTCATATCAGGTCCCTGGAAACCAATGGTTACCTGGAAGTAAAAAAACAATTTGTCGCCCGGAAACCTAAAACTTCTTACAACATCACACAGAAAGGAAAGCGTGCTTTCGGAGAACACCTCTCTGCCCTGGAATCATTGTTGCAGTAATTTTTTTATCCTGTTACTTTGTACTTCAAAGTACTTTTAAACGATAAAACATCAAACGGAAATGCGAATCCTAACAAAAGTGCACTGCAATCCCAAGATACATCAGCACAGCTACATCAGCACAGCTACATCAGCACAGCTACATCTGCACAGTTACATCAGCAAAGTCACTTCTGCACAGTCAAATAAACTGTTTAATTAAAAAACGAAAATTATGAGCACACACATTGGTAACTTCTTTCGTTCACCCAGCTTCAAGTTTATGATCATAGGCGTCCTATCGCTCTTCCTGCTGATCCCGGCAAGCATGATCAGGGAACTCATCAGTGAGCGTGAAACGCGTAACGAGCAGGCAAGGAATGAGATCAGTGAAAGCTGGAGCCTTGCCCAGACACTCACCGGCCCCTATCTCAGCATTCCCACAGGTGTACTTGAAAAAGGTGGCAGGAAAGACGGGATCTTCAAGGACACCTACCACCTCCTGCCGGAGCAGTTACGGATTGATGGAACTGTGGATCCCATTGAAAAAAAGCGGGGGATCTTTACGGCAGTGGTGTATGATTCCAGGATCACCCTCAGCGGCTTTTTCAACCTGGAGGATGCTCCCGTTGCGCTCGCCTCTGCGCCAAAGTCAACAGAAAATCTGATCTACCTGTGCATTGGTCTCAGCGACCTGCGGGGGATCGGCAACGCTTCCTCCATTTTGATCAATGAGACACCTGTGGAGATGATGCCCGGGGTCCACACCAGTGATCTCAACGGCACAGGGATCCATATTCCTTTGCAGGCCGCAGCATTCACCGAGGTGAAAAACGTCGCGTTCAATATTACGCTTGAACTGAAAGGCAGCTCGGAATTGTTCATTACTCCCATTGGCAAAACAACCGATGTACACCTGGCCTCCAGCTGGCCGGATCCCTCTTTTACCGGTAATTTCCTGCCAGCAGCTAAAAAGATCGGTCCCGATGGCTTCGAGGCCACCTGGGGGGTGAATTACCTGAACCGGAATTATCCGCAGGGCTGGTACGATGATGCACATGATATAAACGCGTCATCATTCGGCGTCCTTTTCCTTGTACCTGTGGACCATTACCAGAAATCGGAGCGGTCTGTGAAATACGCATTTATGTTCATCGCCCTTTCCTTCCTCGTGTTTTTCCTCACCGAGCTCATCCTGAAAATCCGCATCCATCCGATCCAGTACTTGCTGGTGGGATTTGCACTGATCGTCTTCTACACCCTGCTGGTATCCCTCTCTGAACAGATCGGCTTCAACCTGGCCTACCTGTCTTCCACGGTCGCGATCACGCTCCTTGTAGGATTCTATATGTGCTCCGGTACGGCTTCCGGCAAAGTGGGACTGATCAGCGCCTCCCTGCTCCTGGCATTGTACGGTTTTCTCTTTACCACCCTGCAACTCCAGGAATTGTCATTGCTGATGGGCAGCATTGGTTTGTTCATCATCCTGGCAGTGGTCATGGTGGTTTCCAGGAAGATCAACTGGTATAAGGAAGAGCCTGCTGAAGGAGAAAACCATAAAAAATGAAAGGTGCCCTTTCACCATTTCACAATGAGATAGCTACATTAATAAGGTGTGCCGGGAACGTGAGAAATCAACGGATGATCATCCCAGGGTCTTTCCCGGCATGCCTTTCAATAAATCGGTATAGCTTGAGCGGGTGTGCTGCTTAGGAACGGTACCGTTGCCGGTTGTTCCGCTGTCCAGAATGTCCGTTGCGACGCGGACGGCCGGAGTCTCTACCCTGCTGGTGCTGGTTCCTATTACGCCTGCTGGAAGCGCCTGCATTGTGATTGCTGTTCGAAGCTGTAATTGAATCTCCCGCTCCGAAATCCACAAAGGGATGTTCTTCCACCACGTTGATCTTCTGACCGATCAGCTTCTGGATATCCTTCAGGAAAGGCTGCTCTTCCACATCACAAAACGAAAGGGCCACACCGCTTGCGGCCGCCCTGCCTGTCCTGCCGATCCTGTGCACATAGGTTTCAGGAATATTGGGAAGGTCATAATTGACCACCAGGGAAAGATCATCAATGTCAATGCCCCGTGCAGCAATATCGGTAGCAACCAGTACCCTGGAACGACCCGTTTTAAAATTCCCAAGTGCCCGCTGACGCGCATTCTGAGATTTGTTCCCATGGATGGCTTCGGAACGTATGGATGCTTTTGAGAGCATTTTCACAATCTTATCCGCACCATACTTGGTACGCGAAAAGACCAGGGTTGAATCAAACTGCTGGTTTTCCAGCAGGTGCACCAGCAGTTTCGCTTTGGCTTTCTTGCTCACGAAATAGATGGATTGGTCGACCTTCTCTGCAGTGGTCTGCTCCGGTTTTACGGTCACCTTTTCGGGGTTCCCGAGAATCTGGCGGGAAAGCCGCACAATATCGGGCGGCATGGTTGCAGAAAAGAACAGCGATTGTCTTTCCCGTGGCAAGCGTGCAATGATTTTTTTAATATCGTGGATAAATCCCATGTCGAGCATCCTGTCGGCTTCATCGAGTACTGAATACGTTACATCTTTCAATGAAATATATCCCTGGTCCATCAGGTCGAGCAATCTGCCTGGTGTCGCCACCAGGATATCGACGCCCTGTTTTAATGTGGCAGTCTGCGCGCCCTGCTTGACGCCCCCGAAAATAACCGTATTGCGGATTCCTGTATACTTTCCATAGGTTGTGAAACTTTCTGCAATCTGTATGGCCAGTTCCCTGGTCGGTGTGACCACCAGGGCTTTAATCTTTCTTCTTCCCTGTTGGTTGTGTCTGTCGGCATATAAATGCTGCAATATCGGGATCGCAAAAGCTGCGGTCTTCCCGGTGCCTGTCTGGGCACACCCCAGCAGGTCTTTTCGTTTCAGCAATATGGGAATGGATTGTTCCTGTATAGGTGTAGGTTGTGTATATCCTTCATCGCCTATGGCTCTGAGGATGGGATCAATAATCCCTAATTCTTTGAATGTCATTAATTTAAATTTGTTAAGGCCGGCAAAGGTAAGATTAAATGCCGGATAAATACGTTGTTATTAAAATAAAGCTGCTGGCGGTCATCTACTGGTAGTTCACTTCTAAGGTCAACTACAGGCAGTCCCCTGTTACGTTCATCCTTGATGGTCATCATCAGGTGGCAGCTGCAGCGGATTCTCTATAGGTGTTTACCCTCGACCACCCTGTTTGTTTCTGCGGTAATTCCCTTTTTTCTTGTGGTAATAGCCCTTTCTTTTCTTTTTGTCCCGGTGTCCCCCGGACCATTCCGGTCCTTTTCCCAGTTCTTCTGGCGGTTGTTGTTTGGGAAGTTCTTTTTCGATGAGTTGCTCGATCCTCCTGAACCTGCTGGCATCCCTCGGGCTGACCAGGGTGATCGCCTCTCCTTTGGCTTCCACGCGTGCGGTCCGCCCTACCCTGTGCACATAATCCTCGGCATCCTGTGGGACATCAAAGTTCACAACCAGGTTGATTTCTTTCACGTCAATTCCACGGCTCATCAGGTCAGTGGCCACGAGAATCCTCGTTCTCCTGGAACGGAATCCGCGCAAGACTTCCTCCCGCTGGTCCTGGTCAAGATTCGAAGAGATCCCTTTGGCGGGCAATCCTCCTTTGTTCAATGAGCGGACAATCTCCCCCACTTTGCTTTTCGTGGAGGTGAAGATCAGGATGCTGGAGTAATCCTTCCGCTCCTTCAGCAGCCAGTTCAACAACTTATATTTCTGTTCATCAAATGCCATATATACCTGTTGGTTCACTCCCTCTGCCGGCTTGGCAATGGAAAGAGAGATCTCCGAAGGTTTATACAGGATCTGTTTGGCAAATCTCCGGATATTATCCGGCATGGTGGCACTGAACATCAGCGTCTGACGTTTTTTGGGCAGATATGTAATAATTTTATTGAGGTCATCAATAAATCCCATGTCGAGCATTCGGTCTGCCTCGTCGAGGATCAGGTGTTCC
>CAZPTO010000231.1:0-6129 GCA_964589155.1 uncultured Bacteroidaceae bacterium
AACAACGATACCGGTAAGCCCGGCATACAGGCAGGAACTGCTGGACCGGCTCGGGTAGAATCCTCCCGGCCGGTTTCCTGCAGTGTCCTGGATCCTGTATTTTCCTGGATCCTGCGGTCTCCTGGAATCCTGCGGTCTCCTGGATCCTGCGGTGTTCTAGAATCTTAATCCTCCCCTGAATCCAATCCAAAATGCATAGTTGGTCAGATGCGTCCCTTCCTGGTAGGTCTGGTCAACAAATGCCCATCCCGGAGCAAGAGATTCCCATGGAATATGCCTGTCATCCGCCGTCTCCGTATGTGCAATGGAAAGATTGAGCGTGGGCCCGATAAACCATTCAGCAAAGTTCCCCAGGCGCATGCCATAGGTGACTCCCAGCTGGTTGTAGAGGTTCTGCCTTGAATGATGGAAAAAACGGGGCGTACGGTCATCACCCATCCAGAATTCCTGGTGCACCATCGCTTCTATATTCATAAATGAGCGTTCACCCAACGGCAGCTGTGTTCCTGCACCGGCACCATACATGTATCTGCTTGCGGGACCAAAGGCTTTGCCCAGCCCGTAGATGGTATAGAACTTCTCCACACCCAGTCTGAAAGAGGCCTGCAGGTACTGCGTTTCACTGGCAGCGATCTCAAACCGCTGGTAGCCGTTGTAACGTACAATGCTGAAGGGAGCGATAGGGATCCCGTCGATGGAATCCACTACGTTGATGAACCCTGCTGCCTGGAGTCCTTTTACATACCTGGCACGGTTGATGAATCCTGCTGCCTGGACGCCATCGACTTCATCGGCTACATTAAAGAACCCGGATGCCTGGAGGTTCACACTTCCCGATCCGCTGATGTTCCCAAAACCTGATGCCTGCGCACCGTCCGCGAATTCTCCGGCCACATTCATAAACCCGGACGCCTGCAGCCCGCAGGTCCTGTTCCCGGCAACATTCATAAAGCCTGCGCCCTGGACCCCGGTCATGGTGCCGCCAACCACATTGACAAATCCAGCTCCCTGCAGACCGGTCAGGTGATTGCCGACTACATTTGCAAATCCGGATCCCTGAAGTCCGTATTGGTTACCCCCGGTTACGTTGATGAATCCTGCGCCCTGCACGTACCTGGCATCACCGCCGACGACATTGTAAAAACCGGCGGCCTGCACACCGTCCAGGGATCCCCCGACGGAGTTTCCAAAGCCTGCAGCCTGGAAGCCCCGGACAAAGTAGCGGTCCACGTTGATAAAGCCACCGAGTTCCATGCCGTCTACTCCGCCTGAAACACCGATAAACAGGTTCAGTGAAATATCATTCACGTAATTTGCATTGTCCAGCCCGTTCGAACTGAACGGCGGTGTAAAGAAGGTGACCTGGAAAGGACTGGTAAGATAGTACGCTGTGTCTGCCTGGCTGAAAATTTTTCCCGGCAAGGCTACCAGGAGGGCAAATAATAAAAGAATAGTATTGTTGCGTTGCATGATGTTACGTTTTAAATGTGATGTTTAAAAAAGATATATAATAATGGTATTGCGCTTCCGGAATCTCCGGTACAATAACATCCTTATTCTTTTCAAAAAGCCTGCCGGAAAAGTGCTGTAGCAGGCATTTGGAATGGTATTTCAGCAAGCGTAAGACAACTCCATGCGAAGGATTATTAACTTCGGATGAAATGCATGCTTAAGAAAATAATGCATGCATTACAAAAAGAAACTTTATAACCTATTCCCCGCGAAAATTATTGCCTGCTTTTGGGTCAACCGACCTGACATGGAGATCGCGTTGCGGGAACGGGATCTCGATGGAAGCATCCTTCAGCTTCCTGTTAATAGCCACCTTGAGTTCACTTTCCAGCTCGAGCCGGTGCTCCAGGTCGGTCCATGCCAATAACCTGAAGTCCAGGGAGCTGTCGCCGAATCCCAGGAAATAAGACCTGGGCTCAGGCTCCTGTATGGCTTTCGGATTCTCAACTGCTGTAGCGCGGAGGATTTCAAGTACCCTCTCCGGATCGGTTCCGTAGGCCACACCCACCCGCACGTCCACGCGTCGATGCGCATCCGACAATGTCCAGTTAATCAACTCGTTGGAAATCAATGTACCATTGGGAACGATCACTTCGGCCCCATCGTAGGTCCGCACCACACTGGAACGAATCCCGATCCTTTTTACCTCTCCGAGCAGGGTATTTACCTCCACCGTATCTCCTTCTTTGATGGGTCGCTCGAATACCAGGATCAGTCCGGATACCAGGTTATTAAAAATATTCTGCAATCCGAACCCGATACCAACCGAAAAGGCACCGAGGATAATCGTGAGGTTGGAAAGCTTCATTCCGGCGGCAGCCGCAGCCAGCATAAAGCCGATACTCACGATGGCGATCCGTACCAGCATGGTGATCGTCCCCGGCATACCCTTCTTTACTTCAATCCGCGTGAATACTTCGTCCTGCAGCACGTACCTGACAATCCGTGAAATGAACAATGAAAGCCAAATGACAAAGACGAACAGCACAATGCTCATCAGCGTGAGGTCCTCCACTTCGCCAATCTGTAGCGGACGGTTCAGGAAAGCAATGATCCCTTCCGTGAAGTTCTCCCGTGCATTAAAATAGTAGAGGGTGATATAAAACCAGGAAAAGACAAAGAGCACTTTCAGTAGATTAAACAGCCGTCGGAAAATATACCGGAACTGGCCACGTATGATATTGGATTTTTTGAGCAACGCACTGGACAGCAGCAGGTAAATCAGTGCAGCTGACACGTGGAATCCCACATAGGTGGTCAGTACCAGGAAGGAACTCTGAATGATCCCGCTTGTAATATATTCTGAAAGTCCGTAAATGCCTACCAGGTTACCGATCAGCGATAAACCAAGCATTACACCAGCTGCAATGCCCGCAAACCTGATTAACGATCTGCCGAAGGTAAGGTTTCTCCGCAGCAGCTTCCTGTTCTCTAAAAGGAACCGGACCAGGAAGAACCCTGCCAGCGCCTGTGTGAGCAACAACAGTAACCGGGAAAGAATTGTCTGGTCATACACTAAATTCAACACCCGCATCAACAGGTATGCCGCAGTGAATTCAAGCAGGTAACGCCTGAATTTTGAGGGAAGAATGTCGATGGAGATCCTGATTATCGGATAGATGGCAATTATGGATAGGATGGCCCGGTATGAATTTGGCAGATCGGGTATCATCAACCTCGTAAAATAAAGTGTCAGGATCAGTGCTACTTCAACAGGCATAAGGAAAATCTCCCGCAGATAGAGATTGAACCTGGCCGCCCGGGCCTTCAGGTTCTTTTCAGCCAGGTGTCCCCGGATCCAGAAAACCATGATGAGCAGGACCACAAAAAGAATAAACGCACCGATAAGGTTACCCAGATATTTCGTTATCACCAGTTGGGTATCCTGCCTGAAATCCGTGATGACCTGTTCGAGATGTTGCGAAAAAGCGCCCTGTTCCCTGCTACCCAGCCGTACCCAGATCGGTGCCGCATCCCTCCTTAGCAACTGGCTGCCCGAGAGACTTTTAAATTCCTCCAGGTCCATCTCGAACTGTTCCAGCCTGATCTGCTGACCGGTAATGCGATCTGCCTGGGTAAGTAAAAAGTCGATATCAGATTGCAGCAACAGGTTGATGGAATCGCTTCTGCGAAGAATATTCTGTACACGGCGCTGGATCGCTTCAGGCGAATTCTGCCTGGTCACCACTTCACTTGTAAGCTGCCAGCGTTTTTTCGAGCTGTTGATCAACTCTGCGCCCGCCTGCATTTCTGACAGGTAGTTCCGGATCGTGGTCAGCACATCGGCAATCTCCTGGTCAAGCAGTTGCAGACTAGTATTCAGATTCTCCTGTTCCCTGAAGGTCAGGAGTTCCAGCTGATAAATAGACGTGTCCTGGAGAAAATCACGTACACGGGCATGCACACTATCCACTTCCCGGGCGATTTCGACCTGCTCCTCTGGCTGCATGCGCGTATTGCGGACGCGGGCAAATCGCTGGAAAGCTTCCGTTGAAGCGCTGTTGATCTCGCCAAGTGGGATCGGTTGAACCTGTGCCCTCACAGTATCCTGCTTAGTTTTACCAGCTTCTCCTTGCAGCGGTTGAAGTAACGACTGGGAGACAGATGTAACGGCAGAAAGCGAACTAAAAAGGACCAGGCAGATGATCCGGCGACTGATGCTCCTTTGCATGATTCAGAAGTTTTAGTACAATAAATGTACGGATAAGTGTGATTGATTGACAAAAAAACAAAATAAATCGGTCAATCAAAGCAGTCTGTAAGAAATTTCACCAGATGATTTTACAGGTCATACGAGAACCCGATCACCACGATATGTGCCGTAAGTGGATCAAACGCATTCAATTCCCTGTCAAGCATATAACTGATCTCAACCTGGCTCGTGAAGGATAAGGCAACCTCGACACCCAATTCAAAACGATGATCGGAAAGCTCAATTGCCGAGATGCTGGTGATGTCGGTAAATAGCTCATAGGAGCCAAAGAAATTCATTGGTGATGCGAAAAGATCGTATTCCAGGGTTAGCTTGTTCCTGTTGGTAAGCTTATTGTCAGTGAGCCTTTCAATCGAAGCGAGATCATTGAATCCATACTGAACACGCTCCCTGAACTGGATCTCAAAAGCTTCCAGATCAACAGCATAGGAAACATCGCCATGAATGCGGTATTTCGTGGTCAGCTGCATCCGGTTGTCCTGCAGCAGATAAAAACGGTATCCGGCATCGATCTCGAAATTTTTAAACAACTCATATTCAAGAGAAGCCGTAAGCAGGGACCTGTCGTACCGCAATGAATTTGACTTGAAACGCTGGCTGAAGTCCAGGCTGGCCTGCAGGTCATTTGTAATATCTTTACTTATATCAGCCTCCCACCAGGTACGAAAATCCTGGTCCTGACCAACAGCTTTAGGGGAAACCACCGACAGCATTAGCATGAATACTATGAAAACTCCGGGTCGCACCCGAATGGTTGAAGAAATATTCATACCTGAAAATTATTCGCTCCGGGTTTTGTACTTGTATTCCTTTCTCTTCACCAGCCTGTCCTTGTGGTCGTAATACTTCTTTTCAACCACCAGCCCATCTTTATAGATCCATTCGATGCGCTCTTCCTGACCACCCCTGATATTCATTGTGGTCTCCTCCACCTTGTTGCCTGCGTCATCATATTTATACTTCATCCACTCCCTGACTTCTCCCTCTTTGTTCATCTCCTTCTCCTCGATCATATTGCCGTCGGTGTCGTAACGCTCGATCCTTTCCACCACCGGATCCTTCAAACCCTCTTCGATAAAGTATTCGTATACCGTTTGGCTGACAATGTTTTTTGTTCGGATGATCTCTTCACTCTGCGCACATAAAAATGCAGGCACGAGTAACAGGATACTCACCGATATCGATTTATTCCAATTCATGACAATAAAATTTACAATTGTTCAATAGTCATCACCCCGAGATCAATTTCTTCCAGGTCTTCGGTGATCGTCACGTTTCTTTTCTCGACATTATCCTCGGTCGCCCCGGTGATATCCTCAGAATATACGAACACCTCGTAGTCACCCGGGATCAGATTCCGGAACTCAAAGTATCCATTATAGTCCGTACGTATACGTTCATCATAGAATTCGTGGGCTCCATAGCGCAAGTAAACTTCCTGTTCCTGTGCAAAGGAGGTATCCTTCACTTCCAGGAACGGGTATACCGAGGAGTTTCTGTAATTAATGAGCCTGATCACTCCAAAAATTTTTGCCGATCCGTCATCGAAATCAAGTGTTTCGATCTTGTATAATGTATCAAGATCAATATCTTCACCAGCCCCCAGTTCCAGTTCAGTAGTGATTACATTTTCCACTTCATTACTGTAGGTTGTATCGATTGAACTGAAATAGACGGTATATGTCCCGGCTTTCAGGAATGGAAACTCAAATGATCCATTTGCACTGGTTTCTACCTTGTCGCCAACATTTTCATTGTCCCCGAACAACAAGAAAACCTCCTCATCTACTGCAGGGGCTTCACGTATGACCATTGAGTAATCGTCATTATAAAACTTTGTGATCACTTTCCCGGTAATTCGGGAAGACCCACCATAACCTTCTTCCTGCTCACATCCAGTCATG
>CAZPTO010000232.1:0-6098 GCA_964589155.1 uncultured Bacteroidaceae bacterium
GGGGACATCCACGCCCACTTCAATCACGGTGGTGGCGACCATGATATGTGTTCGCCCTTCCACGAAATGCTTCATGGAGATCTCTTTTTCCACCGGCTTCATCTTACCGTGCACGACACTGATCTGGTATTCCGGGGGAGGGAATGCCCGGGCAATACTTTCCAGTCCGTCCTCCAGGTCCTTATAATCCATCGATTCCGATTCTCTGATCAGCGGGTATACGATGTAGATCTGTCTTCCCTTGCGGATCTCCTCCTTCATGAATCCGAACACCCGCAACCGTTGGTTGTCGTAGAAGTGCTTGGTAATGATCGGTTTTCTGCCCGGTGGCAGCTCATCGATCACCGAGATGTCCAGGTCGCCATATAATGTCATCGACAAGGTTCGGGGAATAGGGGTGGCGGTCATCACCAGGATATGCGGCAATACTTTACTCTTTTGCCAGAGCCTGGCCCGCTGGGCCACACCGAAGCGATGCTGCTCATCAATGATCACCAGTCCCAGCCGCCTGAACTGTACCACATCTTCCAGGAGGGCGTGTGTACCCACCAGGATCTTGAGCGAGCCCTCGAGGAGTCCTGCATGCATGCGTTCACGGTCCGGTTTCTTCGAGGAGCCGGTCAGGATCTCGATTTGGATATCCAATCCTTCCAGGAATTTGCTGATGCTTTTGAAATGCTGACTGGCCAGGATTTCTGTGGGTGCCATCAGGCAGGCCTGGAAATCATTGTCCAGTGCAATCAGCATGGACATCAGCGCGACCAGTGTCTTGCCACTGCCCACATCACCCTGGAGGAGCCGGTTCATCTGTTTCCCGGAACCCAGGTCGGCACGGATTTCCCTGAGTACATTTTTCTGGGCATCGGTCAGTTCAAAAGGCAGCTTTTCCCGGTAGAATGCATTGAGGTGTTCCCCGACACGCGGAAATTTGTTGCCGAGGTATTCCGTTTTCCGGATGGTTCTTTTCTGAAGGATATTGAGCTGTATATAAAAGAGCTCCTCGAATTTCAGCCTTAGTTCGGCATGTTTGTGGTCGGACACTGAATCCGGGAAATGCATCTGCTTCAGCGCCCTGTCGAGCGTTACAAGTTTCAGCTTCTGCAGTAACCATGCGGGCAGGGTTTCACTGAAATTCGACGGCAGCAGGCCGATCAGGTTCGACTGCAGCTTACTGATGGCTTTGGAGTTGAGGTAGTTGTCCTTCATTTTCTCCGTGGTGGAGTAGACCGCCTGCAGGTTGGATTTCACCTTTTTGATCTTCGATGGGTCTTCCATCTCGGGATGGACCAGGTTGATCTTTTTATTGTATACTGTGGGCTTGCCGAATACTATCACCTCCTTCCCGGGAGGAAAATGCTCCGGGATCCATTTGGCTCCCTTGAACCAGACCAGTTCCACGGTCCCGGTATCATCTCCAAATGCTGCCACGAGCCGTTTTTTTCTTCCACCCCCGATGGATGCATATTTCCGTATGGTTCCCCTGATCTGGATATAGGGCAGATCGGGATGGACCTCCCTCACTTTGTAAAATTTGCTCTTATCGACATACCTGTATGGAAAGTAGTAGATCAGGTCCTCGAAAGTATGTATATTTATCTCTTTCCGCAGCAGGTCCCCTTTCGCCGGGCCAACGCCCGGGAGAAACTGTATGTCCTGCTGCAGGAATTGTTGCATTTTTCGTTCGGTTTTTTCAGTGGTGTTCGTTGACCGGTTTCGTGTTGATCCACCCAGGGCGATCACACCCAGGGTAATCAGACCCAGGACGATAACACCCGGTGCGGTCAGGCCGCGTCGTACAGCTGCTGAATGAGACACCCATATTGTGCATTGATCATATGGGTTCCCAATGTAAAGTTAAGATTTTGGATAAAAAAGGATCAGGGTTGATTACAATTTCGTTGAAATATTTGCGCCACAGGCTACTGGCAGGGCACAGGGACGGTTATGGGATACACAGTCCGTTCGTTTATGACCTGGTCAGGAACGTGGTTTTCAACAAAAACAGGTGGGATGTGCCAGGCCGATTGCGGGAATATCATCATAAAATCAGGAATGCTGACGGAAGTATCCCGGTCCAAGATCTCGGCGCCGGGAGCAGGTTGAGGGGTGGCAAGGGGAAGGTGACTGCGAGCAGGCTGAGGAGTAACGTGAAAAAGGAGACCGGCAGAGGTCAGGAGGAGACTGAATCCGGGAAAGGCCTCATATCCGGTGCGGAAAGAAAGATATCTTCCATTGCACGCAGATCTTCCGTTACACGCCGCCAGGGCGCATTGCTGTACCGCCTGGCGAAATGGTACGGGCCTGCTGCAGTTATCGAGGCGGGAACAGGTATCGGGATCAGCACATCGTATCTTGCCGCCGGGGCCGGGCATGCCGGCGTGACTACCATTGAGGGGAGTCCTGCCAAATTCCAATTTGCACAATCACATACTGATGTGGCCGGTTCCGGCGGACTGGAATTTTTGCTTGGATCATTCGACTCCTATTTTGACGGGCTTGTTGACAATGCACCCAACCGGACGCTCTTCTTTATCGATGGCGATCACAGGTATGTTCCTACAATGCAGCGAATCAGTTCAATATTGAGTAGGGAGGAACTATCGGAGACCATGGTCATTTTGGATGATATTTACTGGTCTGATGAGATGGAGCAGGCCTGGAAAGCATCCTGTGCGCATCCCGGGGTGGATATTTCACTCAATCTGTTTCACATGGGCATCCTGATCCGGCGGCCCGGCATCTCCCGGCAACATTTCAGGACAAATTTTTTATAATTTCAGGTGCATCCAATCCGTATATTAAGTACATTCGTGTACTATATCAATTCGCATGGAAAATATTATTGAACTTCAGAATGTCGTTAAGAACTATTACGTCGGCGCTATCGTCGTAAAAGCGCTGCGATCCGTATCTATCGATATTAAGAAAAACGAATATGTGGCGATCATGGGTCCCTCAGGATCCGGGAAATCAACACTGATGAACCTGATCGGTTGCCTGGATACAGCCACGGAAGGTAAATATATCCTGAATGGCACGGATGTCAGCAAAATGGAAGATAACGCACTGGCTGAGATCAGGAACCGTGAAATCGGGTTTGTGTTTCAGACATTTAACCTGTTGCCCCGTTATACTGCACTGGAGAATGTAACACTGCCCATGGTATATGCAGGCGTGAACAAGCAAACCCGCATGGAGCGGGCGAAACAGGTGATCGGGGATGTGGCGCTTACCGACAGGATGGACCACAAACCCAATGAACTGTCGGGAGGGCAGCGACAGCGTGTTGCCATGGCCCGGGCATTGGTGAATAATCCTTCAATCATACTGGCCGATGAGCCCACCGGTAACCTCGACTCTAAAACCTCGAATGACATTATGAACCTGTTGGATGAAATTCATTCCAAAGGAAATACCATTATCCTTGTTACCCATGAGGAAGATATTGCGCGCCATGCGCACAGGATCATCCGGCTGATCGATGGTGAGGTCGCCAGGGATGAGATCAATACATCCCCAGTGGGCAAAAAAGCACCTGCAGAATAACCCCTGGAAGAAAAAACATCATTTTGTTTAAAAGAAGAGTACCAAAACTTGAACAAAATTGAATTGAATGGGTTTCTTTATTCTAACAAGAACCATTTATTATGAGCATTGAAAAATCAATGATATATACGAAAGGCGGGGACAAGGGAAAGACTTCGCTGCTGGGAGGCAGGAGGGTATCCAAATACCATGGCAGGATAGAGGCCTATGGGACAGTGGATGAGCTGATGGCGCATACTGCCCTTGTAAGAGACCTGTCGGAAGACGAAGAGAGCAGGGAACAATTGCTGGTGATCCTGGAACGATTGATGTCAGCAGCTTCTTTGATCGCAGCAGACGGTGACGATTTGCCGGACAACATGCCATCCCTCAGTGAAGCTGATGTGGAATATCTGGAAAAAGCCATCGATGTAATGGATCATGATCTTCCTGAATTGACATCTTTCATACTTCCGGGTGGACATCCTGCGACATCCCAGGCACATGTTGCGCGCACAGTTTGCCGCCGGGCGGAAAGAAATATCCTTAAATTGCAGGATGAAGCGTCGGTGGAGGAGATCATTATTAAATATTTTAACCGGCTTTCAGATTATTATTTCCTGTTATCCAGGAAGTTAGCATATTATTTCGGTGCAACTGAAATACCTTGGAAACCTTAATTGGTTAAATAAAAAAAAATTCTATATTTGCGGCTTAGTAAACAGGTACCCTTGAGGTAGCCAGTAATTACTTTATATATGTATTGGACACTTGAATTAGCCTCAAAATTAGAAGATGCACCCTGGCCGGCAAGCAAAGATGAATTGATTGATTTTGCCATCAGGTCCGGTGCACCGTTGGAAGTTATTGAGAATTTGCAGGAGATAGAAGACGAAGGGGAGATTTATGAAAGTATAGAGGACATATGGCCCGACTATCCAAGCAAAGATGATTTCTTCTTCAACGAAGATGAATATTAAAAAAAGGGGTCGTGAGGCCTCTTTTTTTTTCAAATACTCCCTGTTTCGAATATCCTTCAGTTCCCGTGCTCTTGTCTGTGATTATTTCCATTTAAATACATCACTAAACTTTAACGGCCTCCACTGTTCGTTCCATGAAAAACCGTCCAGCTTTCGCTGGTTCTCGGGAAGCAGGTCGAGGGGATAATACTGACCGCTGGGTTGCACCAGGTAATTGACTCGCTTTACCTTGTTGTCCTCGAGATAAATGATCAGGTCGGAACACTCAGCCCTGTTGGCACCGATGATCACCCCCTGGTCCTCTGCGTAGTAAATGGTTTGGCCATTGCCGGTCACATCCAGCTGCACAAGGTCATTGTTCCTGAAATAACCGGTCATGCTTTTTCCGCGGATCTGGTTGTATTTGGCGGTATCTTCCTGGGAGATGAGCAGGGCAATATCGCGCAGAAAGAGCTTGTGTAATTGCTCATTCCTGGTTTTCAGTTCTATTTTCGTAGCAGTGATCTGGTTTTCATCCGCCCAGATGATCGGTGCCCCAAATAGGTGGAAGGTGCTGTCGTGTTCAATATAGGCCAGCGAATCACACATCCCCTGTATGTCGTGCCGGTAAATCTTTACCTTGTAATAGGCCAGCAGGATCTTCGTTTCCGATTGATTCGATGTATCGGCAATCGAACGCAGGGTATCTGCATGAATAAACAGGGAGTCAGGTCCGTCTACCTGGATCATGAGTGCACTGTCGGTCAGGGTAGCAAGCTGTTCTTCTTCATAATAGCGTCCATAGTTCCCCCTGAGGATCACATTCTCTGTAGAATCGAAGAGTTCCACGTTGGACCGGGCCCTTCCAAAACCGGTATTCCTGTCGTAATACAAGGTGTCCCCCCTGAGGGTCCGGCTTTCATTTTCAAGATACGCATTCTTATTCAACAGGGAAATATCTTTATCTGTATCATACCATCCGCTCTCGCAGTAGAGGTAATTCTCTTCACCAATGATCTCAGTGGGTCCGAAAAAATAGGAGATCCCGGTTGTTGTATTGTATTCCAGTGTGTCTGAATAGATGTTGTAATCCGGGTTGACAATGACCACACTGTCCTTGAAATTGAAAATTTCCGTATTGGTGTTGTAGTACCCCTCTTCACTGGAGAGCCGGTTATCTCCTTCGGTGATGATGCCACCATTCAGGTAATTGGCAATCTCCGTATTCCGGTTGTAATCGAGGTGGTCCGTTACCAATACCGTGCTGTCATCGATCAGCTTCACATTCTGTCTTACCTGGGCGATCCTGGTTTCCCCTTCGTAATGCACTTTGTCCCCGTAGAGATACAGCGTATCGCCCTGCACGATCTCCACGTTGCTGAATGCATCCATCGAGTAAGTGTTGGAGTAAAAATAGGCAGAGTCACAGGTCATGATCGCATCATCGTGCCTGAACCTCACATTTCCAAGCAGTTTCTGGGCACCTGTCCCCAACGATTTATCGGACTTGATGATATCGGCATTGAGGATCTCTATCTGCCTGACCTCCTGTGCCTGCATATTGCTGACAGCCAGCATGTAAATGAGGGCTGCAGGAAGTATGTTCCTGAAATT
>CAZPTO010000233.1:0-6063 GCA_964589155.1 uncultured Bacteroidaceae bacterium
GATTTAACTTCGAATACACCATCACCCAGCTCGAGGATTGAAATATCGAATGTACCTCCACCCAGGTCAAATACTGCAATCTTCAGATCAGATGATTTTTTGTCGAGTCCGTAGGCCAGTGAAGCTGCAGTAGGCTCATTGATGATCCGCTTCACAGTCAGTCCTGCAATCTCTCCGGCCTCCTTGGTTGCCTGGCGCTGTGAGTCGCTGAAATATGCAGGTACAGTGATCACTGCTTCCTTCACCTCGGAGCCCAGGTAATCTTCTGCAGTCTTCTTCATCTTCTGCAGTACCATGGCTGAAATCTCCTGTGGCGAATACTTGCGGTCCTCGATCTGAACGCGGGGCGTATTGTTCTCTCCTTTAACAACCTTAAAGGGAACCCGTGCAATTTCTTTTGATACCCTGTCATACGTTTCACCCATGAATCGTTTGATGGAAGATACGGTCTTGTCCGGGTTGGTGATGGCCTGTCTTTTTGCAGGATCGCCAACTTTTCTTTCACCGTTCTCTACAAATCCGACTACGGAAGGTGTTGTTCTTTTTCCTTCGCTATTGGGGATCACGACAGGTTCGTTCCCTTCCATTACAGAAACGCAAGAGTTCGTTGTTCCTAAATCTATACCAATTATTTTACTCATATTATTAATGTTTGTATGTATTCGTTTGTTTGTCATTTATTGGTCAATGATTATGCCACTGTCGTTCTTTGCTGGATTTATGTAAAATTGACATCCAGATCTGCTGAGATGTGTCAGATATCGATAAAATCAATCGGATATTCTGACATTTTGACGTAGTAATTCTTGCATTTTTCCCTCTTTTATCCGGATTTTATTCAGTAATTTGCAAAAAAAACAGAGGATTATGTCAGTGCACAGCTCCGTTCGAAAAGTAACCACTCATGTGTTGCATGAGATGAAATTAAAGGGTGAGAAGATCGCCATGCTGACCGGTTATGATTATTCCATGGCCAGGATCCTGGACCAGTCTGGCGTGGATATCATCCTGGTGGGCGATTCAGCATCTAATGTTATGGCAGGATTTGAGACTACCCTCCCCATTACCCTTGATAATATGATTTACCATGCAGCCTCAGTGGTGCGTGCCACAAAGCGTGCATTGATCGTGGTGGACATGCCATTCGGGACCTACCAGGGGAATTCAAAAAAAGCACTGGCCTCTGCAGTAAGGATCATGAAAGAGACTGGTGCGAGCGCGGTAAAGCTGGAAGGAGGTGTTGAGATAATGGATTCAGTGGAACGGATCCTCTCTGCCGGGATCCCGGTGATGGGTCACCTCGGGCTCACACCCCAGGCAATTCATAAGTTCGGGACTTACGTGGTGCGGGCCACTGAGAATGAAGAGGCTGATAAACTGATCAAGGATGCGCAAAAACTCGAGAAGGCAGGGTGCTTTGCCATTGTGCTGGAAAAGATTCCTGCGAAACTTGGAGAAAAGGTCTCCGGGATGCTGCGGATCCCAACCATCGGTATTGGCGCCGGGCACTACACAGACGGGCAGGTGCTGGTGATTCACGATATGTTGGGGATAACGCAGGAGTTTTCTCCGCGTTTCCTGCGGCGGTATCACAACCTGAATGCAGAGATCTCCGGAGCCGTGAAAACGTACATTGAGGATGTGCGTTCAGGCGATTTTCCCAACGAGCGGGAACAATATTAGTCACCAAGATCTTTCCCGGATGTCCCTTCAACAAAAGTATGGTATCGAAGTGCTGTATGAAGACAATCATTTGATCGTCCTCAATAAAGGCGTGTCTGATATTGTGCAGGGGGATGAGACCGGCGATGTGTCACTGGACCTGAAGCTAAAGGGATTCCTCAGGGAGCGGGATCATAAACCAGGGAATGTGTTCGTGGGGATACCCCACCGGCTGGACCGCCCGGTAAGCGGGGTGGTGGTGTATACAAAAACAGGCAAGGCCCTGGGCAGGATGACGAACCTGTTCAGGGAAAAACAGGTCGAAAAGATCTACATGGCACTTGTAAGCGAGATCCCCGATCCCCCGGTTGCCACACTTGCGCATTACCTGACGCGTAATACGAGGCAGAATAAATCTTATTGTCACCACGAGGCAGTGAAGCATTCAAAGCATGCCGTGTTGCATTACCGGTACATGAACTCATCTGACCGGTACCACTTGCTGGAGGTTATCCTGGAGACAGGCCGGCACCACCAGATCAGGGCACAACTGGCATCCATCGGATGCCCCATCAAGGGAGACGTAAAATACGGTGCGAAGCGGCCCAACCGCGACGGCGGGATCAGTTTGCATGCCAGGAGAATTTCCTTTATTCACCCGGTAAAAAAGGAGCCGCTGGAGATAGAGGCACCTTTTCCCTCGCGTGATATTTTTCACCTTTTCAGGAAAGATCAAGGGGTAAGGTTATAATCGAAAGGCAGGGGAAGCAAGTCACTGACACTTTTTACCAGCTTGATCTCATCTTCGCCGTACATGATCACTTCAACGGGTTTACTTACCCTGTTCTCATGCTCGAGTAGTACCTGCCTGCAATCCCCGCAAGGATAAACGGGCCTTGCAACATATTTACCATCTGCAAAGGCGGCGAGTGCTATTCTTTTGATGGCCACACCCGGATATTGCGATCCGGCATAAAAGAGGGCCACACGCTCTGCGCAAAGTCCCGAGGGGAACGCAATATTTTCCTGGTTGTTACCGGTGATGATTTTGCCATTCTCCAACTCTAGTGCCGCACCCACGCGAAACCTGGAATAGGGTGCCCAGGCATTTTCGGTTGCTTCTTTCGCCAGTCGGACCAATTCAGCTCCTGTCCCCGGCAGGTCCCCGGCATCCCGGTAGGAATAAATGGTTATTCGTAACTCTTCGGCTTTCATCTTTCTATACATTTAATAACGGCCAGGCGTTGAATAGGTGCATGGCGTCATCTCAAAGTTATGAAAATATCGGTTACTATGCCGAGTTGCGCTCTGCATTAATGATACCGAAGGAGCAACGCATGGCCAGTTTTTCATACACATGCTTCCGGCCGCCCTTGTTTTTCCTGTCCTCTTTTTCCATCTCCGTCTGCCCGTGCTTGTCATGCTGCTGTCCAACAGGTCCTTGTGTTGCACCTTCCAGTTCACGGATCCTGTCAAGCGCATACTGCTGGATCGTGAGCAGGGGCAATTCAATCCGCTGTCGCATCTGGATGGACATTTTGTTGACCGGTTTTGATTCCATCAGCTCCTCTGTGCCTGCAAGTTTCAGCAGGTATCCACGGGTGAGTTCAAACTCATCGTGGATCATCTTCCAAAGGGCCCCGTATTTCGGGTGTGTTGAAAGGTATTCTGTAAGCGGGAAAAAGCACTTTGTCAGGGCCATTTCGCAGTTTTCCAAAATGGTTCTGAAAAATGAAGAATTTTTGTACAGCACGGCGATCTCATTCCATCGTCCGCGCTCTTCCAGTTTCCTGAAAGCAGCCCCCACTCCATAATACCCCGGCAGGTTCTGTTTGAGCTGGCTCCATGATCCGACATAGGGAACAGCACGCAGATCGTCGAGGTTGAGTTTTCCCGATTTCCGTTTCGATGGCCGACTCGCGATATTGGTTTCGGAATAGTAACGCAAAGGGCTTGCAAAATTCAGATATTCCAGGAAATAGGAAGTGTTCTTGAGCTGGTTGTAGGCATCATAACTCTCCCTGGCCAATTCTTCGATGAGCCTGTCCTCATCCTTTGTCAGGGTTGGCTTCCTGCCAGAAAAAAGGTCACTCCAGGCACCTGCATGCATGAGCTGTTCCATATTGTACCTGGCGGTTTCAATCGTGCCGAAATTGGCGCTGATCGTCTGGCCCTGGATGGTCAGCTGGATCTCCTTATTGGCAATGTTCGATCCCATGGAAGAATAAAACTGGTGTGTACGCCCTCCGCCCCGGGCAGGCGGGCCACCACGCCCATCGAAGAATACTACCTGGACACCATATTCCTGTGCGGCAGCAGTCAGTGCTTCCTTGGCCTTGTAAATGCTCCAGTTGGCCATCAGGAATCCCCCGTCCTTGGTACCGTCAGAAAAGCCCAGCATAATGGTCTGGACATCATTCCTGTTATGCAAGTGTTTCCTGTAGGCTTCAATTTCGTACAACTGGCGCATGATGCCTGGCGCATTTTCCAGATCTTCAATGGATTCGAAAAGAGGCACTATATCTACGGGTGTCATATCGCTCTGCCATCCCGCAAGTCGGAAGAGTCCGTACACTTCCATAATGTCCATTGCGCTTCGCGAATGACTGATGATATACCTGTGACACCCGTCTTCACCATTGGAAGCCTGGATGGTCCTGATCGCACGTATGGTTTCGATCACATCCTTTTGTACTTCGTCTTCCAGGAAGGTGAGGTCATTCAACCCGGGTGCTTTCACCAAAAGACCGGTTTTTTCAGGATCATCCCGCTTCGAAAAATCTGCCGGAAGGGCATCGGTGTTGGCGGCGATCTGATCCAGCAATGCATGGTGCACGCTGCTGTCCTGTCGAATATCCAGTGTAGCAAAATGAAGTCCGAAAAGCTGTACTTTCATGATCAGGTTATCGAGCAATTCGATAAAGAGGCTGTTATGTTCAACCACCAGGAGACGGCGGATTTCCTGCAGAAAATTCAAAACCTGTCCAGAGGTGAGCTCGATTTTTTCAGCAGGCAGGTACATGTTGCGGTATAGTTTTTCTTCCAGTGCATCAACCATGTGAGCTACGCCTTTGAATGTCAGCCGTCTTTTCAGCTGTTTTACCTCCTCGTAATAGGATTTAAGAATGGCTGTCCGCAGGGCACGGGAGACGTTGAGCGCAGTTTCAGAACGCACGAATGGATTCCCGTCCCGGTCACCGCCCGGCCAGAACCCGAGTTTGAGTAACCTGTTTTGCGGAGAGATGCTTCCCGGAAACCGGTTGCTGATGTATGCAAGGATCTCGCCAGCAGCATGATAAAAAACATTTTCAAGGTACCAGATCAGGTTGACTGCTTCGTCGTAGGGAGTAGGTTTAATGCTTTTGAAAAAGGGAGTTTTTCCCAATTGCTGGAGGTAGCTGTTCACCAGGGCTGTATTGTCAGCAATGATCGCTTTCGCCAGGTCGTTGATGATCACCAGGACCTCGCTCGGATAAAATTGTGTAGGATGGGCTGTCAGAACCAGGCGGACCGAAAAATCTTCAAATTTTTTCTTTACCCGCTCCTGCATCTCCTGTTGGGCCACTTCGGAATGCAGATGTTTCAGTGTACCCGATCCGCCCAGGTCATTTACCTTGGGAAATGCCGCATCTTCCAGTGCATCGAACAGAACCACCTGTCGTTCCGCGTATTGTACAAACCGGAATAAAAGATCGAGTTCCTCCTGTTCATTGCTGTAATTGGTATACTGCTGCAGGAAAGAACGAATGATTTCCACGGGACCTTTGCCTGCGGCATACCCTTCCTCGCAATGGATCAGGAAGACGGATACCAGCACGCCGGTCTTTTCTACTTTGTGAAATGGCAGGGCAGTGAAGAGGCTGTTGTAAAGCTGGAATTTCAATCCGACCTCTTTGTTAAATATATTCAGAAAACTGTTATCGGATGGATTCATATGATGACTGGAGTTATTTTACAACAATAACGCCTGAAAAGCCCTGTTGTTTAAGCGGACGGATTAAAAAGTGTCTGTCCATAAAGTCCGAGAACTGCGTTACTGCAAAAATCTTAATTCCTCGAATACGCTAGTATACTGCGTCTTAATATTTTTGCGTGCCTTGCCCGCCGTACATAGGTACTATGGCAGGCGAGGCCTTGTTCTCGAACTTTGACTTCGTCGAGCTCGCAAGCTCGGTTTTGATCCAGCCACGCCGACTCTATTGACGGACTCTAAATACAGATAACGCTTCATTATTTGAGCACAGATACTAACAAATACCCGGACATTGCAGGACAGCACTAATCGTCATCATCTTCCCCGTCATCATCGTCATCCTCGAACCCTAGGGTATTATCAGATTCGTAGTAAAAGATGCGCACCCTGGCGGAATCCCGCAGAAAATCAATCCGTCCCACTTCGGC
>CAZPTO010000234.1:0-5997 GCA_964589155.1 uncultured Bacteroidaceae bacterium
CCGGAGAGCAATACATCGCGCACCTGGGGCGTCTTTCTGATATATTCGATTCCCTTGCTTAACTGGGCTTTTGTCGGCACAAAATCAACATCGCCGACCTTGCGTTTACGGGTACAGTGCCTGCAATACATAGAGCATATATTGCTCACGTGGAACAATACACGATCGGGATACCGGTGTGTGATGCCTTCGACAGGGCTGTCATGTTCCTCAGAAAGCGGATCCGCGAGTTCTGATTTCAGTGTGATCAGCTCTTCCACACCTCCAAAAGACTGTCTGAACACCGGGTCGTTCCTGAAGTTACTGGTATTAATCAATGAAAGGTAATACGGAGTGATAGAGAGCGGAAACTTATCAAAAGTTCTCGCAAGATCTTTTCTTTCTTCCTCCTCAAATTGAATGCCGGTAAGTAACTCAAACTGCTCAAGTGATTTGATCGCGTGTTTTAGTTGCCATTTCCAGTTCCTCCAGTTGGACAAACTCTTATCATTTTCAATCTTATTTGCAATCTCCTGCTGTGCCTCGTTAAAGATCATTCAGTTCATTTTTTGTTTCTGTGCGAACAAAATTAACAATATTTAATGAAACTACCAGAAATGATTCAAATGACAATCGCTTTAAAGCCTGCTTAAAGGCCTGCAATTCAGAACATAAAAAGAACTGTTAAATAAAATAAGGTCGTACAGATGCACACATCTGATCATTCCTGCTGCGCATCATCCAGGTCACCTTCCATGGTCAACAGCGGAGAGGCCTCAACTTCCTGCAGATTCAATAGCGTAACCAGCAAATCCAGCCCTTCCTGCAGCTTCTTCAGTTGCTCAGCATCGAGATGTTGCAATTTTTCTGACAATTGTTCGTGCAGAAGTGATGGAATCATAGAGAGGTGTTCCTCACCCCCTGAAGTAAGCGTAATGTTCACCACGCGCTTATCACCTGACCGGGGCAGCCTGGCCACATATCCTTTTCGCTCCAGGCGGTCAATTATGCCACTTACAGTGCTTGAATTCAAGTTCAGGAATTTCCGGATCTCGCCTTGTGTAGCCTGGAATCCTTCAGCCTTCTGAAGATAATTCAGGCAGAGCACCTGTGGTATGCTCACGCCATACTCTTTCTGAATTTTTTTCGATTCCAGGTTGATGGACCTGACGATCTTTCGCACCTTGATCAATATTTCAGTCGTATCCATTATTGGTTCTTTGTAATCACATTCAGTGTTTTCAAAAACAGTAATTGTAAACTGATCGGATAAAGATAAATAAAAGGGTGCAATAATTCCTGTCACCCGGATTATGCATACTGCAAGAGGTATTCAGGCTATCTTACCTCATTAATTGTGAACATGTTTTGATAAATTGCTGCCAAAAACATACCGGGTACTGCCGATCTAATCATTTTTTCTATATATTTAAAAATTATGTTATTAAAATAACAAGCCAAACCAAACCTGAACAACTTTAAACCAAACCTCAAACACCCTTTATCAACCATGAATGACTCTGAAAACGGCTATCACATTAGCTTTTTTAAACCTACAACAGAGCGGGCGCGATTCAACCGGAACCTGGTGATCTGGCTCGCTTCGATATGGTTCGTAACCATATTCGGATTCCAAATCGCTTTGCGCGTATTGGAAAAACCAACCCCAGAACCCCCTTATACAGCCTTTGAAAATTCCTGGGAGAATATCAAAGCGGGCGATCCCACCGAAAATGAATTAAAAGCATTCGGCAGGTCAACCCTCTCGGTACTCGGCAAGGTTGCCATTGAGGATGACGAAAGAGCGCTTCTTTCTGCTTCCCTGAGCTGGTCATTCTTTGAACTGTTACCTGACGAACAACGCAGCAGTATGTTGGAACAGGTGGCAGAACTGGAAGAGATCAAAGCACAGATCACCGACATCAGGAATCCGGAATATATTGTGGCAAAAAGAAACCTGTTAACAAGCGCTGCCCCCGTATTAGGTCTTGATATGATGGATCCACGCAGGGTGTTCCTTCCCATTGAATTGACAACCAAGAACATTACTTCACTTTCCGATAAAGCAAAAAGCAATCTTCCCGGCATTATGAAGAAATACCTGGTACACAACCAGTCGTTTCTCACAGATGCAAAATTTCTTGGATTCCCGTTTCATTATTTTTATTCCGCTGTTTTCCTGCTGATCCTGTTCGTTGGATTATGCTGGCTCTATTGTATCAGGTCAGATCGGCGGAATGTGATCCTCGGAATAGAAGATTGATCTTTTTACCATCAAAAAACGGAAAAAATGAAAAAAAGAATACTACCACTTATATTACTGGCACTTCCATATATTTCAAAAGGAGCCACTGCAGCCACTCACCTTGAAGGGGATTTCCAACTGGGACCTGCTATTATCCTGATAACCATACTCGTACTGTTCGTGATGGTGGGAATAGTCTTTCGTGCAAAAGACACCAATGATTACTATGCCGCCGGACGAGGCATCTCAAGAGTCGGTTCAGGAATGGCCATTGCATCCAACTGGATGAGTGCAGCTTCTTTTTTGGGCATGGCTGCCCTGATGTATGGATCAGGTTATCATGGACTGGCATATGTGGTTGGTTGGACAGGAGGTTATGTCCTGCTGCTGATTTTGATGGCCGGACAGATTCGTAAATACGGGAAATATACGGCTGCTGATTTCATCGGCGACAGGTATTATTCCCAATCACTCCGGGCGGTGGGAGCGATTATTGCAATACTGATCTCCATTGCCTACTGTGTTGGTCAGTTCGGGGGAATCGGCTTAATGTTCAAGTGGATCCTTGGAATCCAGTATGCATGGGCGGTGATCATCGGCGGTGCAGTTGTGCTCGCCTATACCCTGATCTCCGGAATGCTGGGGGTGACCAAAAATATGCAGATCCAGTATGTGATCATTATCATCTCCTTCATTATACCGCTGTTCATATTGAATTTTAAATTCGACTATTTCTGGTTGCTGCCGCAGATCGGTTATGGATCAGTTGTTTCGGACGTAGTTTCGGGAATACCGCTGAGCGAAACTGAACAACTTTTCAACTCTGTGGGACATAAGTTTGCCATGGTTCCTGCTCCTGAATTTGCTATGCCCTGGGATACGGCCACCGGGAAAACTTTCTTCCAGTGGATCGCCATCGCCTTTTCGCTTATGATCGGAACGGCCGGACTGCCTCATGTGATACAGCGCTTCTATGTTGTCCCGAAAGCCAGGGATGCAAGGTGGTCCGTCGTTTGGGGATTGTTTTTTATCTGCATCCTTTACTGGAGTGCACCTGCATACGCCGCATTCGGCAAGGTACTCAGTGCCCACCCGGAAGTAGGAAAACTTGCAAAGGATGCCATTGTGGTTTATACAGCCCAACTGGGTGGCGTCCATCCCCTTATCGTCGGTTTTCTCGCCGCAGGTGGTGTTTCTGCTGCCTTCTCAACGGTATCGGGATTGCTGGTGGCAGGATCGTCGGCATTTGCACACGATCTGTATGTGAAAGTACTGCATCCGGAAGCAAAACCTAAAAATCAGCTCCTGGCAGCACGCCTGGGTACGATCCTGATGGCGATCATTGTAACTGCCATTGCACTGGCCAAGCTGGCACTGATCGGTCAACTGGTTGCGGTTGCATTTTCACTGGCTGGTTGTACGATCTTTCCGCTATTCCTGCTGGGCATCTGGTGGAGTGGATCCAACCGAAAGGGTGCCATTGCAGGACTGATCGTTGGTGGCATTGTCTCCATCATAGCCCTTACCTATTTTGTGGCCGGCAAAATGGGTGCGACCCTTCCTGCGCATGAATTCATCAGCTATTGGCTGGGCGCGTGGTATTTTGCCATATTTGGTGCTCCGCTTGCCATCATCGCAAATATCGTTGTCTCAAAACTGACCCCGGAAACGCCGATCGAGATTCGGAAATTCCTTGTTGAAAATGTACATACCTGATGATAAAAATGAACCGTCCCACGCGGAGGCTTATCCTTGTAATGAGCGTTCTGGTTGTGGTTATGATTGTTTTTGCACAGCGCTATTACAAACAACAGAACCAGGAGGTTGATCCCCGGATCGTCCCTGCAAGGGAACTGTATGCGAGGTATAATGACCTTGCAGTGACCGGGGACTATGATTCAGTTTTTAAAATGCTGGATGAGGTTGAAGCCATCTATTCCGGGATAGGACATTACAGGAATTCTTTTGAGCAGGGGGTGATCAGCAATAACAGGGCAGCAGTATGGCTGACCCTGGGATTGGATGGAGCTACCTATGACAGTACCCGCCAGGATTCCTTCGTTCAACTCGCAGAGGGAGCCATAAAAAAGAGTATCACGATCTATGAACTCTGGGAAGATCAATTCGGTCATGCTGATCCGGACAAGTGCAAAGAATTGATTTCGGATAATTTCCTGGCCGGACTGAAACATTACGATGAGGAAGAACAGGAAAAGTACCTGGATAACCGGGTGAATGAAATCGTCCAATCTGCAGTTGAGACCAGGCGCCGCCTCTCTGTCAGCTATACAAACATGGGTATCGTGCACAGGTTTTACGAAAGGTATGATTCGGCAGCCCTCTGCTACACAAAGGCACTGGAATTATGGGACCGGAACCTGACAGCAGAAAACAATCTCAACCTGTTGCTTGGACGGCCACAAAGAAAACAAAATATCATACAGCGGCTCTTCCCGCCTGAAAGATGAACGCTTCAGAAAACAGCCTGAATGGGACAGGAACCTCTACAAAATAATCTGCAAACAAAACAAAAGTGAACATTTACAATTAAGAAAAAAATCAAATCAAAATACCCGGACATGAAACGATTATTTCTATTTTTCATCAGCTCACTTTTCCTGGTGAACCCGGATGCATTTGCACAGGAACAAAACAAAAAATTCGGGATCAGCTTTAAAGGATTTGTTAAAAACGACTTTTTCTGGGATACCCGCCAGGTCACTACCGCCAGGGAAGGCCATTTCCTGTTGTGGCCCGCTCCCGTTATTCCGGATGCAAATGGAGTGGACATTAATGCCCAGCCGAGTTTCAATTTTCTGTCTGTTCAGTCGCGCCTCAGCGGTGTGATCACCGGACCGGATGCTCTGGGAGCGAAGACTTCCGGACGCATCGAGGGAGACTTCTTTGCGCAACAGAATGATAACATCAATCTTTTCCGACTCAGACACGCAATCATCAAACTGAACTGGGAAAAGACGGAGCTGTTGACAGGACAATACTGGAATCCATTATTTGTTACAGGCTGTTTCCCCGGAACGATTTCCTTCAATACCGGAACCCCGCTACAATCCTTCGCCCGGAATCCACAGATCAGGATTACCCAACATCTTGGACCGGTAACGCTCATTGCAGCTGCACTGGCACAAAGGGATTATACATCCAGGGGTCCTGATCCGAATGATCCGTCGGTCACCATCGCAAGCTCTGAATTCCTGCGAAACGCACATATTCCTGATATGCATCTGCAGGTGCATTACAGTGCTTCGAGCGAACAGGGGTTTGTAGAATCATTGCTGATTGGCTCAGGGGTAGCCTATAAAACCATTGTACCAAGGTTAAAATCAGATTGGCTGTTCAACACGTATGCTGTCGAAGAAAAAGTGCAGGGAATTACCTCCATACTATTTACAAAGATCCTTACTGCACCTTTCACCGTAAAACTCCAGGGGAGGTATGGTGAAAACATTCCTGACGTGCTTGCGCTCAGCGGTTTTGCAGTGAAAGAAATCGTTGATATCACTACGGGCGAACAATCCTATACACCGCTGAGAAATATATGCGCATGGGGGGAGATACATTCGAATGGTGAACAATTCCAGGTCGGACTTTTTGCAGGGGTTACAAAAAACATTGGAACCAGGGAACCGATGTCATCACCTGGTAACCGGGTATACGGACTCGGCACCAATATTGAGTCGCTGATCAGGATCGCTCCCAGGATTCTTTTTCAATCCGGTCGCACAAGAATAGGAGCGGAAATAGAGTTTACGGGT
>CAZPTO010000235.1:0-5946 GCA_964589155.1 uncultured Bacteroidaceae bacterium
TATTTCAGCCTGTCGGAATGGTATTGCCTGTGCCGGTATGCACGTCCCCGCAGACAGGCTCTCAGTTGCGGATCTTCGATGGAATCATTTGGCCGGTCATCCGATTCGATTTTCACAATGATCCCCTCCTTAACGAATACCTTTAACAGGCAGCGCCCCCCGCAGTTGTGTGCCGGACAACCCACCCTGATCATTTTTTCAGAAGCGGAGAGTGTTTGTGCTGCTGCCAGCACTTTCTCATCGGCCATTAATTCCGATATAAAAGTACCTCCCACCAGGGTGCCACCAGAGACCATTGCATTGCGCTTGAGGAAGTCGCGTCGTTTCATTTGATATCAGCCAGTAAAGTCAGCAATTTGAGATAAAAGTATAAAAAAGAGGAGGCAATGGGAACCTCCCGAATACTTTAGAATCTGTTTGAATAATTTTTCCCTGGTTAATATTTCAGTACGGGAAAAGTTATGATGAGGTGCAGGATGAACGAGCAACCAGTTCCATTACTGTTTAATAACCATGTCCATTGCTGTACAATTATACCCTTAATTAGAGTTTGTCAATACAGTCAACTTGGCTGGATCATAAAGTTCGAGAACAAGGCGCGGAAAAATTATAAACCGCAGTATACTAACGTATTCGAGGATTTAGAATTTTTGCAGTAACGCAGTTATCGGACTTTATAGACAGACACTTCTATTATGCTGCTTTTGAGAGGTGAATAAACTCACCCACTCCGATCGGGATATTTAAAAAGTACCATACAAACAGCAAAATGGTCCACAAAACAAACAGGATTACTGCATAAGGCACCAGGAGCGAAAGGATCGTGCCGATCTTTAACCGTTTATCGTATTGATGTATCCACCCGATGAGCAGTGGAAAGTATACATATAAGGGTGAGATACTGTTTGTGATGGAATCACCAATCCTGTACATTAACTGGACGAACCCGGGACTGTACCCCAGTTCTGCCAGCATGGGAATGAAAATCGGTGCAAAGATGGCCCATTTTGCAGATCCGGAGCCAAGGAAGATGTTCAGCAATGCGATCAGCACAATAAACAGGATGAACATCAGTGGTCCGGTCAGGCCAGTTGCCTGCAAAAATTCAGCACCGTTGATGGCCATAATGGAATCAAGATTGGACCAGCTGAATAGATTGATAAACTGTGCAACTACGAGCATCAGCACGATATATCCGGCAAGACCCCTCATTCCGTGCTCCATGTGCTTCAGGACGTCATCCTTATGTTTGATTGTACCCACTGCTCTGCCATAGAATTAGCCGGGAATGGCAAACATGAGGAATAGGATCGGAACCAATCCACGTAGAAAGGGAGAGGGCACGACCGACCCGGTTTCGGGATCCCGCAAAGGTCCGTTTCCTGGGACAACCAGCGCTGCGATGATGATCGCTAAAATGAGAAACGAGATCCCTGCATGCCTGAGTCCTCTCTTTTCTTCGGGCGCCAGCTCCTTTTTTTGTTCTGCGATTTCTGCCACTTTATTCATGCCGGCAAATCCAGCAGTCCGGGGAATGGTAAATCTTCTTACAATAAAGGCACCACCAAACCCTAACAGCAGCGTTGAAATAATCATAAAATACCAGTTGGCTGTGGCGCTCACTTCCATGGGGGGGGTCATCTTCTCTGTGATCTCTGTGCTGATACCGGCAAGCAGCACATCTGTTCCTGCAATGAAGAAGTTTGCAGTGAATCCTGCAGTGGCGCCTGCATATCCGGCAACCAGTCCGGCAATGGGATGATAGCCCAATTGCATGAAGATTAATGCTGCGATGGGAGGCACAACGACCACACCGGCATCTGATCCGATATTTCCACAGGCCCCGATAATAAATATCACCGGGAAAATAATACGCTTCGGTGTTGCAAAGGCGATATTACGCATGATGATGGTCAGCAGACCACTCTGCTCTGCGATAGAGACGCCCATCAACATAACAAGCACAAGTCCGAGCGGGGCAAAATGCGCAAAATTGGTCACCAGGTTTTGCAAAAACCAGCGAAGTCCATCTCCTGTGGCGATATTCCTGGCAGCGATTTCAATTCCTGTGCCGGGCTGTGTAGCGCTCACACTAAAATAGCTGGTAATGGCACTGGTAATAACGATGATAATGGAGATCCAGACAAACATCCAGAACGGATGCGGCAGTTTATTCCCAACGATTTCAATCCATCTCAACACTCCTGTAGCAGCAGGAATCTCATTCATGTCGGCATTTTCTCCAGGTGCACTGTTTTTTTTAATTTTTTCGTTTAGCTTGTCCTTTTTATCCGATGATTCTTGGCTCATTATTGTTTGCTATTTAGTATTTAATGAGTACTTACAGGAACCGAGCATTTGAACTCAGTTTACCTAAAACGCCAATAACTGGCTTATGTTCAACGTGTGTGAATTGAGGGTACCAGCGTCTGGTATGCTTAGGCGATAAAAAAATGAGCGCAAATTTTGTGTATACCACCTACTCCTGGTGGTTGTCCTGAAAATGTTTCAATATACATTTTTTATATCTGGATTTGATTTTTTAAAGCAAGTTTCTCTTCAGATCGAAAGAGGATCGTTTTTTATGTGGACTTTTTGTTAGTTTTGCTGTTCATAAAACAAATTTAGCTCCCAGAGGTAATGAACAATCCTCTGACTTCTTTGGTTAGAAATCTTATTTACAACTTATTTTATGAGCAAAAGTAAAAAGTCAAAGCCCGGAGTTTTTAAACGTATTCTCGATAAAGTAGAAATTTTTGGCAACAAACTTCCCCATCCTGTAACACTGTTTGCTATTTTAATGGGTATCACCTTGCTGTTGTCCTGGATTTTTGGTGGTGTTTCTGTTGACCATCCCGGTAAAGCGGCAGGATTGCTCGATTCTGACGGGAACCCGGTGGATAAAATTAACGTGATCAATCTTCTCTCTCGCGAAGGAGTGCAAATGATATTCACCCGGATGGTGGATACTTTTGCTGAGTTCCCTCCGCTGGGATTGGTGCTTGTTGTGATGCTGGGCATCGGTGTAGCTGAATATACCGGGATGATTTCAGTGGGATTGCGGCTTTTTGTTTCAAAAGTACCCAAGTCGATCATTACTTTCTCTATTGTCGTTGCAGGTATGCTCAGCTCAGTTGCCGCTGATGCCGGATATGTGGTATTGATACCGCTTGGTGGAGCGATTTTTATGAGTATGGGCAGGCATCCTTTGGCAGGTATAGCAGCTGCTTTTGCGGGTGTTTCCGGGGGCTTTGGTGCAAACATCCTGCCCACCGGGCTTGATCCCATGATTGCGGCTTTTACCGAACCGGCTGCCCAGATCATTGACCCGGACTATACCGTAAATCCACTGTCGAATTATTATTTAATGGCAGCATCTGTTCCATTGGTTGGTCTTGCCGGTACCTGGATTACGGAAAGAATATTGGTTCCGAGGCTGGGTAAATATAAGCCCGACTCCGATATTGAGATTGAAGCAGACCAACCCATTTCGCGCCAGCAAAAAAAGGCCCTGTTATGGTCTTTTATTGCTTCAGCCTCTGTGCTTTTGCTTTTTATGTTGACGATCATACCCGAGAATGGTCTGCTGCGTGGTGAACCAAACCCGGAAACAGGAGTACGGAGTTTTGATCCTTTTTACAATTCGCTGGTACCGGTTATGTTTATCGTTTTCTTTGTAGCCGGACTTGTGTACGGTATCGTTGCAAAAACGATTAAGAACGATAAAGATGTGGCTGAAATGACAGCGAAGAGCATGTCAACCATGGGAATGTATATTGTTATTGCCTTTGTTGCCGCGCAGTTCGTCGCCTATTTTAACTGGTCAAACCTGGGAAGTGTGCTTGCTGTCAAAGGTTCAGATGGATTGAAAGCGATTGGTTTTACGGGAGGGCCATTGCTGGTTGCCTTTATCATTGTTTCATCGCTTGTCAACCTGATCATGGGAAGTGCATCTGCCAAGTGGGCGCTGCTGGCACCTATTTTTGTTCCCATGCTCATGCTGATGGGATATTCTCCTGAAACAACGCAGGCAGCGTATCGCATCGGTGATTCATATTCAAATATCCTTACTCCGCTTCTGCCTTACTTCCCACTTGTGATTGTCTTTGCACAGAAGTATGTGAAAAATGTGGGAATCGGAACACTCATATCGATGATGCTTCCCTATGCCATTGCTTTTGCAGTGGTGCGTATACCAATGTTATTGGTATGGATATGGGCAGGATTGCCACTGGGGATCGAAGGGCCGATTTTTTATACACCATGATACTTTTAACTAAATTACGCCCGCTCAAAAGCATGTAAATGAAATTGAATTTTTACAGTCTCAGCAGCGGGAGTAGTGGTAATTGCTATTATATTGGAAATGCATCCAGGGGAATTTTAATTGATGCAGGCATTTCTGAAAGATCCATTCGTACTTACCTCAGGAAAATCGATGTCCCCATGCATTCGATCATGGGTGTATTAGTCACACACAGGCATTCTGACCATACCAGGGGAATCGAAGTGTTGGTCAGGAAGCATCATATTCCAGTGTATACCACACTTAAAATATGGGGAAGCATATTGACTCCGCATACCCAACTATCGAAGGATAGTTTTCGAGAAATTCCGTTACAGCAAAGATTCGACATTGCAGGTTTTGAAATTGAAGCATTTCCCGTTCAGCATGATGCCCCCGAAACCATTGGTTTTCAGATTTGTGCTTCCGGGAAATCGATCACAATCGCTACTGATCTCGGAACCATATGCCAGACGGCAGCATCCTATATCCTGACCTCTAACCTATTGGTGATAGAATCTAATTATGATGAACAGATGCTCACAGACGGTAAATACCCCGCCTTTTTAAAAGCAAGAATAAGGTCAGACCGTGGACATTTGGGCAACCATCAAACGTCAGCATTCCTGGCTGAGCATCTGAATAGTCACCTTACCAATATCTGCCTTGCTCATTTAAGTTTAAAGAACAACACAACTCAGCTGGCCCTTGATACGCTGCAACAGACTTTCTCAGACAGGGGAATTACAGTGAACGGAACCCCCCAGGTTACGGTGCTTAACAGGAATGTTCCGTCTGATGTCATTTGTCTGATTGAATAATATGATGCAATTATTGCATAGATGCTGCGTTTGCTTCACGAGCAGGATGCAGGAATAGATGTTCATTTGAGATGATTTTCTTTGGAACCACAAGAGCATTCCCAAACTTTTCAATCATTGAGGTGTTAAAAAGGAATACCAACTTTCCGCACGCATGACCGAGTCAACGATCGCTGTCATACCCTTTTTGAATATCAGCGCTGACAGTGAAAATGAATACTTCAGCGATGGGATTACCGAGGAAATCATCAACGCCCTGGCGCAGATTAAAAAACTGAAGGTCATCTCGCGTACCTCCTCTTTCTATTTCAAGAATAAAGAGATCCCTTTGAAAAAGATCGCAAAGCAACTGGGCGTGGCCAATATCCTTGAGGGCAGTGTTCGGTTCGCCGGGAGCAGGGTCCGCATTACAGCCCAGCTCATCCAGGCCAGTGATGATTTCCATTTCTGGTCGGAATCATGGGACCGCAATATGGATAATATTTTCGAGATCCAGGACGAGATCAGCCTGTTGATCGCGGAAAGACTCAGGGAACAATCCGGCCATTTTGAGATCGGGGATCACCTGGTGGAAAAGCAAACTGAAAACCTGGACGCCTACAATTATTCATTGCAAGCCAGGTATCATTTTAATCAATGGAATCCGGTGGATATGCAGGAATCCATCCAGCTCTATAAAAAAGCCCTGGAGCTGGATCCTGACCATGTGGAGTCTCATGTTGGCATTGCCGATGCGTACAGTTTCATGGCCACCACGGAGATAATGCCGCGCGAGGAGGCCTGGACCCTGAATGTGGAGCACACACGCAAAGCCTATGCCTTGGATCCTCAAAATGCAGC
>CAZPTO010000236.1:0-1282 GCA_964589155.1 uncultured Bacteroidaceae bacterium
TTTCAATATCGAACCGGTGATCTCCATTGTAAGCTATTCCAACTTTGGTTCCATAAAAGGAAACAGTCCGCAACGTGCCCGCGATGCCGTAAGGATATTGCACGAGGAACATCCGGACCTGATCGTGGATGGGGAGATGCAAATGAATTATGCTTTGAATACGGAGTTGCGGGTAAAAAAATATCCCTTCAGCAAAATGGGAAACAGGGAGGTAAATACCATCATCTTTCCCAACCTGAGCTCCGGGAACATTGCCTATAAAATGATGCAGGAAATTGGTGGCGCAGAAGTTACCGGACCCCTGTTGCTTGGTATCGGAAAACCCGTTCATATATTGCAAATGGAGGCTTCAGTTCGTGAGATTGTGGATATGGCTGCATTCGCAGTTGTGGATGCGCAATACCAGCAGTCTATCCTGTAAGAAGGAGTCAAGCGCGTATATTTTTCTTATATTTCGCCAAATAAGAAAACAATGCCTTTTCCGAAAATTGATTCATCCAAGGTACGTACCCTTTCCCTCGAAGCGTTCAGGGAAATGGATTACTATGCGGTCAATAACTACCATCTGCCGGTAGAATTAATGATGGAAAGTGCAGGCTTGCAACTGGCCAGGCTGTCCGCAACCGTTGTGGAGCCAGGCGCATCAGTGTTGGTGGGGATCGGTCCCGGAAACAACGGCGGCGGCGGATTGGTGGCCGCCAGGAGACTGGAGGCCTGGGGCTACCGGGTACACATACATATTCCTGTGCCGATGACACACCAGTTGAATAAGGACCAGTTGAGTCGCACTATCTCCTACGGGGTGGAGAAGGTGATGGAATCAAAATATGATTTGATCCTGGACTGTTTTTTTGGATTTTCGCAACGACTTCCGTTGCCAGAGGAGGTTACAGAGATGATCCGGTTGATGAACAGCATGAAGGCTGCAAAGATTTCCCTGGACATCCCGACAGGGATCTCTGAAGGTGGAGACCAGGTAAGGTTCCGTGCCGATAAAGTATTGACCGTAGCCGCACCAAAGACCATCCTGCTGAACCATATCGAGGAATATGATCTGTATATTGCGGATGTTGGAATTCCAACGGAAGTATACCTGCGTAACAAAATTGACCATGCAACGCTGGGCTTTTACCGGGACCAGATCATCCAGGTTGTATAATATATTAAAAGAAAAGCCCTCCGCAGGGCTGCGAAGGGCTGTTTCCAACTAACTAAAACTACCAACTAAAACTACTAACTAAACTACTAACTAAACTACTAATTTTGTCTATTATTGTTAACC
>CAZPTO010000236.1:1382-5934 GCA_964589155.1 uncultured Bacteroidaceae bacterium
AAACTACTAACTAAACTACTAACTAAACTACTAATTTTGTCTATTATTGTTAACCTGCTTATGAATTATCAGTTTGAATAATCTTTAAGCGATTCCATTAGTTTTTTCCTGGTGAAAAAGATGCGGCTTTTCACTGTACCGATCTTAAGATCCAACTTGTCAGCTATTTCCTTATACTTATAACCTTCTGTATGCATCAGGAAAGGAATTTTCAGCTCATCCTGCAATGCATCAATATGTTTGCGGATCTCTTTGTGCTGAAATGTAGAATCCGGCTTAATATTGGTTGATTCCTTTGTATTATTTAAGTAATACAGATCTTCGGTTTGATCCACAATGGTGTTTTGCCTGACTGCCTTTCTGTAATTGTTGATGAAGGTATTCTTCATAATTGTATATGCCCAGGCCTCAAAATTGGTAAACTCGATGAATTTGTCTTTGGATGACAACGCCTTTACATATGTCTCCTGGAGCAGGTCCTTGGCAGCTTCCCGGTCCGACGTAAGACTAAGTGCAAATCTCTCTAATCGATCTTCCATGTTGATCAGCCTGGTATTAAACTCCATTGTTGTCATATCTGTTTACTTTAAATGTTTCGTATTCGATTAATTGTTTAACAAAAGTATGAATTAGTTGAACACGATGCAAGTTTTCTGGATCTTTAATTACTTGAAATATACCTAATTCTAAATAAGGTGGTTTAGGTCAAAGTACCATAAATAAAGGAAATAAAGAGACCTTTATCTTTAAATTCTAAATTATATATTAATTAGATTTTGTTTACTGTAAAATTGATTTTGTTTAACAAAGCACGTATTCAATGGGAATTTAGTTAAACAGTGTAGCACCAATCAGGATGTTTTCCATATTTATCAACTGGGAATATATGGTGCATTTGACCGGGCATTGTTTTTATACCCTTAAATAGATAACAGTGCAGGATGCATTACTAGATATTAAATAAATCGTGTTTACGACATATAAACCGGGAGGATCCTTGTTAGCCTGATCGATGCAGAGAATTTAGAAATTTTTCTGAATATAAATCAGACCTACACCTGGAAGTAAGAAAATCAGTCTTCCAACTTCCTGATATATTCCTGCAGGTCAGATACATTTTTGAGCAGGTAGTAATTTTTACCAAAATAATCCGGACCATTGTTGAGATATCCTGCAAAATAAAGGATCTTCTTATCAGGAAATGCACCACCAAGGTCTTTCAAATAGGTAATAAAATCAGTTTCTGCCTGGGGCACAGTAGAGGAGACGATAATATGATCAAAATCACGTGCAGAACCTGTAGCCAGGATATCCGAATAGGGAACAGATTGTCCCAGGTAGATTACTTCATGCCCGGCTTCTTTCAATAAATATAGTGCAAAAAGCAGTCCCATTTCATGCCACTCGCCTTCAGGAAGAAATAAGAGGAACTTTTCGGCTTTGGGATTGAATACGTGAGAAAAATTATCGATGGCAGCAATGATCTTTTGCCGGATCAGGTTCACCACAAAGTGTTCCTGGGCCGGGTTGACATCTCCGGCCATCCAAAGCACACCAATTTTTTCAAGAAAAGGATAGACGATATTTACGAATGCATCTGTGAATCCGAATTTTGAAATGGTTTTGCTCAACAGCGCATTGAATTTGAGTTCATCCATGTCAATCATGCTGATGATCAGTGAATCTATGGTGTTCTCGAGGTTGGAGCTGCTGTTGGAAACACGAAGAATCTCATCTTTCAATTCTTTATCGCTGAGGCGTGCGATATTGGAGATCTTGATGCCATGCCTGTTCAACATGGCCACGTTAAGGATCTTTTTAAGCTCCTGGTCAGTATAATATCTTATATTGGTGGTCGTGCGATAAGGTTCAATGAGATTATATCGTTTCTCCCAGATTCTGATCGTATGCGCTTTTATACCAGAAAGATTTTCTAACTCCTTGATTGAATAAACTGCCATCTCTACATCTTTAGGTGATATTTTCCGGCAATTTAACAAGTTCTGGGGGTAAAATGTTTATCGTTAATTATATTTTTTTAAACAAATTATAATCTTTTCAACAGTAAAAGTCCATCCCGAACGGTCAGAAAGACGTTTTCAACCTGTGCATCCTGCTGCACCATTGTGTTAAACTCGTGGAGTTTACGAGAAGAAAGGTCACCGGGAACAGGTTCGATAACCTTTCCTCCCCAAAGCACATTGTCAGCCACAAGAAATCCTCCTTTTTTCAGAAGTTTCATGCATAACTTATAATAGGCCGGGTAGTGTTCTTTGTTGGCATCAATAAAGATCAGGTCAAATGATTCCTTCATTTCAGGCAGGAGTTGAAGCGCATCCCCTATCATCAGTTCCACTTTATCTTTTATTCCTGATGTTGCAAGGAAAGTGCGGATCATTCCCTCCAGTTCATCATTTACCTCGATGGTGATGAGTTTTCCTTCATCCTGTAATCCTTTCGACAGGCAATACGCTGAATAGCCGGTGAAGGTGCCGATCTCCAGGATCTTTTTGGGCCGGATCATCTGGCTGATCATGGATAGGAACTGACCCAGCACCTTTCCTGACAGCATCTGTGGGTGAACTGTTTTCAGGTGTGTTGTGCGAAAAAGCTCCTGAAGTACAGGATCTTCTCCGGTGGTATGGGCCTCGGCATACCTTGTTATTTTTTGTGGAAATTCAAAAGGATTCACTGGGAATAATTTTTTTATGATAGATGTATCAAAATAATATTATTTGAATAGATTTTATTAAAAACTTGTTTTTGCTGGCAACCTTTCGCATTTATGGAAATGTCAATTATCAGCGCCAAAGCGATCAGTTTTCACTATTGATAAATGAGGGTGTTCAGGTTGGCGGGGTCCAGTACCTCATTGGCGATTTCTCTTAATTTTTTTGATGAAATGCCCTCCAGTTTAAGTGCAATATCCGGCAAACTGTCCACCCGGTTGAACAGCATATGGCTCTTAGCCATACTGAGCATCAGGTGCTCACTGTTATCGGAGGAAATGGCGATCTGTCCGAGCAACTGGCGACGCGCATAGATCAGTCTTTTCTCAGGGATCAGGTTGTTGCGCAGTTTCTTTAATTCCCCTTTGGTCACTTGCAGGGATTTGGCGAAGCGGTCTTTGTCACAACTGAAGTAGATATTGATTGCTCCACTATCGGTATAGGCCAGGTAGTGTGATTCAGCACTGTATGAAAAGCCCCTGCGCTCACGGAGTGCCATGTTGAGCCTGGAGTTCATCCCGGGTCCCCCCAGGATATTATTCAGCAGGTGCAGCGCTATGCGGTCTTCATGCCTGTAGGAATAAGCTTCCCCGGCGATAATACAATGTGCCTGGAAGGTGTTCCGGTCCACCACCAGTTTTTTCTTATGGGTGGCCTGGGGAGTAACACGGGGCCTGAGACGCGCGGTTTCAGGTAGATCGAAGAAATATTTCTCAGCGAATTTCACCACGCTTTTGAACGGGATGTTGCCAATGGAGCAAAGGACAATTTCGTGTGTGGCATAGTTTTCATTTCTGAATTTTTCCACCAGTCCGTTCCTGAAGCGGAACAGGGATTCCCTGGAGCCGAGGATATTTCTGCCAATGGGATGGTCGGGAAACAGGAGCTCCTCAGTATGATCGAAGATCAATTCAGACGGAGTATCCTCATAAGTCTGTATTTCACTCAGGATTACCTCGGTCTCCTTAATTCGTTCCTTCTCCAGGAACAGGGAATTCAGAAAAATGTCCTGGATCAGGTCGACCGCTTTTTTCAGGTCCTCTTTCAGGAAAGAAGCATAGATAGCGGTTTCTTCTTTTGTAGTATATGCATTGATCTCTCCCCCAACATCCTCCAGCCGGGAGATGATCTGGTAGGCCGAACGTTTTTTTGTTCCCTTGAAGAACATATGCTCCATGAAGTGGGCCAGCCCGTGTTCTTCGTTGTTCTCATCGCGGGTCCCGGTGTGGACCAGCAATCCGAAATGGGCTACCTCCGACTGGTTTTGCTTGTGGATCAAGCGGATACCATTCGGCAGGGTATGTGTATGATACATTTTCTCCATCGGCGCAAAAGTAGGCAGAATTCATGGAATTTCCCTGTCCTGGAAGCAGAATGACAAGAATTTAACGGATGTATGCTCTAAGCACAGCAGTGGGACCTCTTCACGAAACAGGTTTTCCATTCAATGAAAGCCTGACCATCTCATAACAGAAGAGGCTATTTAGTCTGTCAATAGAGTCGGAGTGTCTGGATCATAAAGTTCGAGAACAAGGCGCGTAAAAATATTAAGACGCAGTATACTAAGGTATTCGAGGAATTAATAATTTTGCAGTAGGGCAGTTATCGGACTTTATGGACGGACACTATTTAGAACGATTATAAAGAAATCAATCTTTTGGAAAACCTTGTGACGTTTCAAAATTGTCATTAAATTTGCCACGCTTTCGTGCCTGCGTTATGCATAAGTATAACAGGCTGTTGCTGAAGGGCCGGAAGTTTCTGAAACAGTGTCGGTGCCATAGCTCAGTTGGTAGAGCACAGGACTGAAAATCCTGGTGTCC
>CAZPTO010000237.1:0-5931 GCA_964589155.1 uncultured Bacteroidaceae bacterium
GGATAAGGCTACAGACCCGGTCGATCTGTTTTTCATCATATCCGTAATCGGGCAGGAGCTTCCTGCTGATCTCCACGGAGGTGTTTTCGAAATGGTCGTATGTTTCGGAAAGACCGGAGTACATCATTAAAGCTGTAGTTTGCAAAAGGAGCAATTCATCGTCCGATACATTTTCGGAGCGTCCCAGTAATTCAGCCTGGTCGCATACCTTCTTAATCAACTCATTTTTATGGAAGTGCAGGTTCATTATCGTATTGGAAGCAATCAGTTCCAAATCTCTTTCTTCAAGATCTTTGATTTTGAGCATCTGCAATTTAACGAAGAACCTCCTGTTGGGGATGCCTTGCAGGTCGACAGATAATTCAGGACGCAGACCGGTTACAAAATACATATCAATATTGCCTTTGTATTTTACCGGAAGTTTCCCCCTGTATTCACAGATAAAGAATTCCTTAACAAGGGAGTACGTGATACCGGATATATTTACCTTGCCACCTTCACCTGAGGATTCCATCCTGGAGGCGGTGTTGACTGTGTCGCCCCAGATATCATAAGAAAGCTTTTTGTGTCCTACCACCCCTGAAATCACGGGTCCGGTGTGAATGCCCATTCGCAGGTCCCATATGTCAGCCTTCTTTTTCTTCAGGTCTTTCATATAATATTGCATTTCGAGACCTGCCAGCACGACTTCAACGGGATTGGAACTGTTTTTTACCGGGATCCCCCCTGCAGCCATGTAAGCATCACCAATGGTCTTAATCTTCTCGATATTGTATTTATCCACTACAGAATCAAAATGGAAGAAAAATTTATCGAGCTCATCGATCAAAATTTCAGGATTCATTTCCTCTGCAATCCTGGTAAATCCCTGTATGTCGCTGAATAAAACGGTAACCATTTCAAATTTCCTGGACTTTGCGCGACCTTTGCTTTTCAATTCTTCAGCAGTTCCCTTGGGAAAGAGATCGGCGACAAGCTTGTCTGACTTTTCTTTTTCGCTCAGCACGGCTTTCATCCGTTCCCTGATCCGTTCTTCCAGCTTGTTTTCCACACGTTTCAGGCGCAATAATCGCCATTTATAGAGCAGGAAAGAGAGAAAGAAAAGCATCAGTATGTATACAAGGTATGCGTACCAGGTCCGGTAGAAAGGAGGTGTGATCGTGAATTTAAATATTACAGGTGCTGACAAGTCTCCATATGATGAAACAGACTGTGCTTCAAATGTGTAGTCCCTTTCCCTGGGTTCTTCAATGACGATAGTCGGGTTCCTGCTCCATTCTGACCAGTCATCCTGGTAATGGTCTAATTTATAGCGGTAATAGGGATAGGGTGCTTTTTGGACGCGTATATTTTTCAACCCGAGCACAATGTTCTGCTTCCGGTAACGGAATGTTTCGGATGATTTGATTTTGCGTGGTTCTGAGTCCTGATCATCTTGAATCAGGTTAGCAGCATGGATGCGCAGCGTATTTTGCGGTCTGGTTTCCTCAGGCGCTGTGTCAAGTCGCAGCAGCATTTTATTGCTGGTGATCCAGAGGTAATCTCCCACTTTGTCAACATCCAGCACCTGTCCAAAGGACCTTTTTGCCAGGATTTCATACCAGGGTGTGTTGAAATATTCACTTTCCAGTTTCCAGATTGTGGATCCCCCTGTCGCATCCCCGGAGATACTCCAGAGATGTTCATTGCTGCTGAAAAGGAGGTCAGAAGACAGTAGGTTCTTTTGTAATGCTGACGTTTGAATAGCAATACAACGCTCTGAATCCAGGTCCCAGGAATAGATGTTTTGCTCTCCCAGCAATATGATTCCTCCATTATATTCCAGCATCCCTTTCAATACATCAGAGACAAGGTTATCCAGGTGCACCTGGTGCAATACGCTATTGTCCAGACGGAATATTTCATTTTCCCCGGTCATGATATACCTGCTACTGCCACATTCTGCATAAGAAACAATGCGATGAATTGTGGAATCAATGATTTGCTTTTTCCAGCCATCCTGCTGTTTTACGATTCTGAATATTCCGGTCCTTCCAGATCCGATGATTGAATGGGCATCAAGGATCTTTATGAAATCGGGGTTTTCATTAATAATCTGCTTAAGTGTGCCTTCATGTACCTGGTAAGTTCCTGTTAATCCTGCTGCAATGATCAGGTTGTCTTTGGCCTGGATGCTATGGAAGTAACGCTCATTTTCTGATTGAATATGCACGGGTGTCCAGCTTCCGCTTTCGTTGTATTTAAGAAGATAAATTCCACCGGTAGTAGCGAGGTAGATACCGTCCTGGTGAAATGCGGAAGAAATCACAAAACTCCCCAATTGATCGTTAAGATGCATGATATATGACCTGGAAGGGAATTCCATTTTAACGATACTGAAATCTGATGCGATCCAGATATCATTAAAGCTGTCTGTAAATATATTTTTAAATGTCGATCCTGGAAGATTTCTGAATGAGGGGAGTGAACCATTATGAGGCGCTGCTGCATTGATAAGGGTCAGTTCATTTGTCGTTTTTTCACCAATGTACAGAGCTTCGAAAACATATTGTATCCTTACAAATTCCTGATTTTCCATCCCCGGCAGTCCTACAGAACTCAGCATGCCGGTTTCTTTCTCCACTTTGATGGGCGGTGCTTCCCTTCGGAACAGCAGGATGTGTTTGTCATGATCAATAATTCCTGCCAGTTCCTTATTATCCAGTGCTTCAGCAGTAGTGGTCATGAAAAATTCATCTCCATCCCACTGAAACAGCCCCATATTTCTTGCATGGAGCAATACTTTTTTTCCGGAGTCGAATAATTTGATCTCCTGCCTGTTGAAGAAGATATGCTCGGCGTTTTTTTCAGTAATTACAAAGACTCCTTCTGTTGTTGCCATGAATACCAGGGAATCTTTTGCAAGGATGCCGGCAGGATAGAAATCCGGAAAATGCCTGACAAGCATCTTTTTTCGTGAGATCATTTCAGGGCCCTTACCTGGCGAATAACGGAGTATCCCAAAATCATTTTCAGTAAGATAGTAGATGCTGTTATCCTTTGTTCGGGCGAAATAGACCGGGGCATTTGCCGGCGTATAGAATACCTCCCCGGCATCAATTGCGAGGTAACCATCTTCCTTACCTATAAAATTTACACCATTATCGTTTCGGCAAAATGAAGTATTCGGAGTTCTGTTATACTTAGACGGGATCTCAAATTCAATGGTCTCAGGAACAAGGCTTATAGAGGTTTTATTTTCCTGTCCCAGTAATACCGCGTATTTCAAGAGACCTGCCAGGAAAAAAAATAAATAAAATTTGTATGACTTGAAAAATAAATTCATAACTTGTAATCCTGATAGGCACCTGCAATTACCAATAATGTAATCAAAAATACGTAAATATTTGATTGTACGTAAATATATGGATTACCCGCTAAATGTAAACTAAATCTACACTATCCATGGAAAAAACCGATAAGCCGATCATTGTCCCCTGGGATTTTACACCTGTTGCGCAAAATGCATTTGAACATGCGGTGAATTTTTCCAGGACGCTTAAATGCAGTATTGCTTTATTGCATATTGTTCATGAAGAAAATGACATACCGGAAAAACAAAAAGCCCTGGAAGAGTCATCTGCAAAGCTCGATAAAGAATTCGGAAAGCGCCCACATTGTATTGTGAAATCGGGCAGCATTTTTCACACCATCGGGGACGTGTCCAAGCAATACAATGCTGAGATGATCATTATGGGAACACATGGGATCAAAGGTGCTCAAAAGCTATTCGGCAGCAGGGCATTGAAGGTCGTTGTTTCATCGCGCATTCCCTTTCTCATTGTCCAGGATAAACCAGTTCAGGATAAGCTGGAAACAATTTTGCTGCCCATCGATTTCAAGAGGGAAAATAAGGAGAAAGCAAACTGGATATACCATCTTTCCACGCGATTTGAATTGAAGGTCACCATATTCAAATCACATCCTAAAGACCGGGGATTTAAGCGAAAAGTCCTTTCGAACATAAAGTTTATTGAAAATTATCTGAAGACCAGGGATGTCAAATATGATATTGTCTCCAGTACCGGTAAGAATAGTTTTAAAGAGGAGGTGGTTGAATATGCGAAGGAGAATAACTTCGATATGATCCTGATCATGGCCACCCGTGACATTAAGATGGTGGACTATATTTTCGGAGCCCCGGAGCAGTATATTATTGCCAATAAATATAATCTGCCCGTGATGTGTATCAATCCCAGGCCGATGAAAATCGCAGGTGGATTCAGGGCTACAGGAGGTGCATAGAAGGTTTCTCTGGCTTAAATTATAGTAAGTAATTAAATTTTTTCAGCCGGGAACCTTCACATTAAATAGATGTCCTTTTTTTGGGACGAAAGTTAAAATAGATTTTACAAAAATAACATGCAGGCCGTTTATCTAGCGGCCTTTTTTTTATGAGAGTTTATGAGAGCATTGATATTTGCTACCAATAATGACAATAAATTATTGGAAATAAAAGAGATACTGGGATCGCAATTCAGGATTTCAGGATTAAGGGAGCGCGGGATACGGGAAGAGATCCCTGAAGACCACTTCACGCTTGAAGAAAACGCATTTCAGAAGGCAGCGTATATTTATGAGAAATTCGGGATTTCCTGTTTTGCTGATGACACTGGTTTGGAGATCGATGCATTGAACGGTGAACCTGGTGTTTTTTCAGCAAGGTATTCACGAATAGGTGATCCGGTCTATCCGCAGTTGGAAGTATCGCAGGGAAATATCAGGAAGGTCCTGGAAAAACTGGATGGAGCGGAGTCGAGGAAGGCCAGGTTCAGGACTGTGATTGCATTGATCCTGGAGGGCAACAGGTATGCATTTGAAGGAATTGTAAACGGAACTATTTCTAAGGAGATCAGGGGAGCAGGAGGATTTGGATATGATCCTGTTTTTATTCCAGCAGGAGGTGCGGAGACCTTTGCAGAGATGGATTTATCAGAAAAGAATAAGATCAGCCATCGGGCCCGGGCGATCAATAAATTAGCGGATTTTCTTTATTCGCGGGATGATTCTGCTTTGTCTGAGTAATATATTTGCAAATTATTCGTACTAAGTATACTATATACTAACTATAGCAGCATGCAGCGAAAGATCATCTTCTCTTTTTATTTGGGGGCATTGTGCCTGTCGCTGCCAGTGGCAGGCCAGGTGGGTGTCGGGGAGTGGAGGACGCATCTTCCTTACCAGAACACAACCGGCGTAATGGTTGCGGATGACAGGGTATTTTGCTCTTCCACGGGTGGCCTTTTTTACTATGATCTGATCGACAATTCCATTGAAACTTTGTCCAAAACAGACGGTCTTTCTGATAATGGTGTGGTGGCCATGGACTGGAACGATGATTTACAGCTGGCGGTGCTTGCATACAGTAGCGCCAATATCGATATTATTAAGGGCAACCAGGTCATTAATATACCGGATATCATGAAAAAGCCGATCCCCGGTGACAAGTCGGTGTATGACATTTATTTTATCGGCGATAAGGCGTATCTTTCATGTGGTTTTGGGATTGTGGTGCTGGACCTTAAAAAATATGAGATTACGGAAACCTATTATATCGGGAACAATGGGGACCAGTTGAAAATCAACCAGGTATCATCTGACGGAACCTGGTTGTACGCTGCTACGGATGAAGGGCTGCGCAGGGCGGAGTTATCCAATCCCTTCCTGATCGATTTTAATTCCTGGGAACTGGATATGGGCCTCCCTGATCCTTATGCAAAATATTCTGGTGTTGCGCATTTAAATGGCCGGGTATACGTGGTATATGATAATCCGGGCGAACTGGAAGACCGCGTATATTATTATGCTGCAAGCTGGATGGAAGGTCCGGAAGCATTGCACCAGGTGTATTCAGAGATCCGCAGGTCAGGAGCTTACCTGGTCTTTACCGGG
>CAZPTO010000238.1:0-5925 GCA_964589155.1 uncultured Bacteroidaceae bacterium
CCTTGTCGATCTGATCAAAAATTTTATTGCTTTCTGCAAGTGAAGCTCCGGGAAGTGTAATGGTGGTCATGGTGATCGTCCCTTCGTTGAATTCGGGAAGAAAAGCCCGGCCAAAGCCGGAAAATATAAAGAGTGCAATCCCAAGCAACACCAAAGCTGCCGAAATGATCACCAGGCGAAAACGAAGTAACGATGCCAATGCATTCTTGTACCAGGTGTTGAGCCATTGTACCAGCTTGTTCCCACCTCTTTCGTCCCTGGAAAGCTGACTGTCGGAGGTCAACAGGTAACTGGAGAGCACAGGAGTAAGTGTCAATGCCACCAACAGTGAGGCCACCAGTGATACAATAAAAGTGATCCCCAATGGTTTCAGCATACGTCCTTCCATGCCGGCAAGGAAAAACAGGGGAATGAATGCCACGATAATGATCAGGGTGGCCTGCACAATCGAAGAACGGATCTCTACGGAGGCTTTGTAGATCACCTGAAGCAAGGGTTCCCGATCAGGAACAGGCTTCCGGTGGTTCTGTTTCAGGCGCTTCAACACGTTCTCCACGTCAATGATCGCATCATCCACCAGCGCTCCGATGGCGATGGCCATGCCTCCCAACGACATGGTGTTAATGGTCAGTCCAAGTAATTTCAGGGTGATGACCGACAGGAGCAGGGATAGCGGAATGGCAGCAAGCGAAATGACCGTGGTCCGCCAGTTCAGAAGAAACAGGAAAAGGATGATCGTAACAAAAATACCTCCTTCCAGCAATACCTTGAAGACATTGCTTACTGCCGTATTAATAAAATCCGACTGTCTGAAGATCTGAGCATTCACCTCAATCCCGCCCGGCAGTGAAGGGGTGAGTTCAGCCAACGCCCGGTCTACTTCGTCTGTCAGCTCCAGGGTATTGATATCCGGCTGCTTCAATACTGTCAGGATCACTGCAGGTTCGCGGTCCAGGTAGGCATCCCCGATCAGGTCCGGATGACTGATCCTTACTTCAGCGACGTCCTCTATCTTCACCGGTTTCCCATCCCTGATACGGATCACTGATGAACCGATCGTTTCCGGATCATTGGACCGTCCAGTGGCCCTGACGGTATATTCCTGACCATGTTCATTGATGAATCCCCCGCTCGCATTGCTGTTGGTTTGTTCCGATACCGAAGCCAGCTCATCCAGTGATATTCCATGATACCTCATCTTTAAGGGATCTGCCAAAATCTGGTACTCCCTGGAATAGCCGCCCATGACCACCACCTGTGCAACACCAGTTACAGCCAGCAGTCTCTGCTTGACCAGTTTATCTGCTGCAGTGCGCAATTCAAACAGGCTGAGTGAATCGGATGTAAGTGCCACGAGCATGATCTCCCCCATCACAGATGTCTGAGGTGCCAGGATGGGTGACTGGATATCATCAGGTAATTGCGTGGCGATGGTAGGCAGTTTTTCACTAACAATCTGACGGGCACGGTAGATATCGGTATCCCACTCAAATTCCACCCAGACAATTGAAAAACCATAGGAGGAACTGGACCTGACCCTTCGAACATCCGTTGCTCCGTTGAGTGATGATTCAATGGGGAAAGTAACGAGCATCTCCACCTCTTCAGCTGCCATGCCATGGGCATCTGTCAACACAACTACCGTAGGCGCTGTCAGGTCCGGAAACACATCAATTTCGATCTCCCTGATGGTAAAAAGTCCGCCAATCACAAGCAGAATGGACAAAAAGATAATCAGGGTCCGGTTATCCAGTGCATATTGTATGATCCTGTTTAACATAGGTTATATATTATGTGCGTAGATTATATAAAAAAGTATTGTCGTAACTCCATTGTGCATTGTCGTAACTCCATTGTGTATATTCATAGCACTAATGAGCGTGACCGTGGCCGGCATCTCCTGTTACCATGGATGCTGCTTTGAGCAACATAATCCCCTCCGTGACCAGCCGGTCGCCTTTTTTCAGCCCTCCGGTGATCCTGAAATATTCTCCATCATTCTCACCTACCTTCACTGCCTGCTTTGTATAACTTTCCCCGGTTACCTGCAGGTAGCAATAATGCACGCCCTGCTCCTCGGCGATGGCATCTGCCGGAACTGCGATTGCCGCTTCCTGCGCCGCTGTTTTGAGGAAAAATTCCACAAATGCCCCTTCCAGCAGGGTGCCGTCGTTGGTAACCTCAAAATAAACCGGGATGAAGTGGTCGTTCTCCGCAACCGATGAGCCCCTGGAAAGCAAAGTTCCAGCCAATGTTTCAATATTGTAAATTCGATCTGAATACCCGGTACGGAAATTTGTCGTCACAATACGGTCCACCATCGGGTAATGTTGCATAGGTACATCAGCCCGGAGCAGCAGTTTCTCGTTGGAAGAGAGCGTGACCAACAGGTCTCCGGTTTCCACATACTGACCCTCGGAAAAGTTCAGTTCGTGGATGTAGCCCGAAATGGGTGCACTGATTTGTAATCCCCCGGCTGAAGCCTTTGATGCCACGTTATAGAACCGCACACTGTCGGTGATATAGTTGGTTTTTGAGTCAATGAATTGTCGCTCCGAAATTACCTGATCGGAATACAACTCCTTATGTCTGAGGTATACACTTCGGGATTGCTCCAGGTTGTTGCGCAGCTCCCGGTACCTGACCTCAAAATTATCGTCACTGAGCGATGTCGCCAGGATCACAAACAGTGGCTGTCCCTTTTCCACCCTTAATCCCTGTACAAGCATCGTTTCACGGAAAACCAGCATCCCGCTGGTTTGGGCTGCCAGGTGTATTTTCTCGCCCGGAACCGCCAGGATTTTACCACTCGCCTTCACCACGGCTGAAAATGGAACAGGCAATACCTCCCTGACCATGAAATCACTTTTCCAGGCCTGTTCTTTCAGGAATGTGATCTCCCCTTCGGCCAGTGCCCCTTCAGCATGCAGATGGCCGCCATCTTCTGCATGGGCTTCACCTTCATGAATGTGCGGGAGTTCCCCGTTATGTTCGTGCGTGGCTTCTTCTTCATGGGCATGGACATCATCATGGTCACCCGCTGCATGCGCATCATCCCCGTGGTCATGTGCCTCCTCCCCGTCGTGACCAGTCTGATCATGTTGATGTTTACCTGCCACCTGAACGTGGTCATGGACCCGGTCAGTTCCGGTCTCCAGCTGAAGTAAATAGGTAATCTCATGTCCACCTGGAGTACCGGGTATCAGTTCCGCTTCGAAAATCCCCGGCCTGTCCGGGGCATCCAGGGTTACCTGTGCATCTGCAACCTGAATGGTCAGGCTGCCCCTGGTGACAGGATCATAGGTTTCGAGATGCGTTATATGAACCAGGAAGCCAGAAGGTTCCCCTGTAACCAGTTCATCATACTCGATAAAATATTCAACCTGCTCTGAAAAAAGAGTTACTTGTACGGAGGTTGGGGCATCCGTTTCATGATCGTGTGCTTCGGCAGTTTCTCCGGAGCGGTTGCATGCAGCAAATGCCAGCGATGCAAGCATCAGAATCATTCCAAACTTATACATAATGGATCTGTGATTAAAATAAGTGGGCAACCCGTGGGCAACCCTCAATGAGACAAAAGATATGGTGGATAAGAAATTATGCTACCGAAGGAGGACCCCTCAGTGAGATCTGATTGCCACAGTATCTGGAATAATATGGAACAATACGAAGTACAAAGCTGTTTTTTATGGCGTGTGTCTCATTGCATGCATCTGCAAGTGCAGAATATATTGCATACAATACAGGGAGCTCGGAAGGTCCGGATATCCCTGGAAGTACATTTTTGTAAAATGAGATCTCATTAAAGGCATGGCAATGCACCGGATGCTCTTTCCTGTGCTCATCCTGGTGGTCGTCCTGATGGTCGTTCTGGTGATCATGATCCCCTTCCGGGCACGCTTCTCCGTGCACAGGGTAAATTACACCGGAATGGTGATGGTGGGGAACCATGTTGTGCGCAGGTATTACTGCGAAACAAAACAGCAGGAACAACGGTATGTACTTTTTCCTGATCAATGTAAAGACATTTACGTGGCAAATATAATAAAAAACCTCTCCGGAGCCTTTTCAATAGTAGGATTCTCTGCAGAGATGCAAGAGATCCTGGCATTGATGGTCAGCTGCATGGGAACTTTTCACTGGATCACAGATGATGAGCAAGAAGAATTCAGGGTCTGTTTTAAAAATAGGCGGCGCGGGCCAACAGCAGGGATACTTAACTGATACACCAAGGGGTGAAAGAAATGTGCACTGTAACAGCTGAGATGATCGGATTTGCAGCGGAAAAAATGGACAGGTACTACAGCAATGGAGCCCGCACGACAAAACAGCAGAAGCAAGGATCACCCCTGCTCAGGGTAAATAATGATGATATTGTTCTTGTTGTGCCTGCTGATACTGTCGTTCATATAGTGCTCAAACTTGCGGCTGTAGGACAATCCCTGCTTGCGGGAGTGCACGAAGACCAGCAACTCAGAGGCAGATTGTTTGATATCTGCATGTTTTAGCTTTCCCGAAAAGTTCTTGTTCAATTCAAAATATTTGGTCGTGCTGCTGCTGTTCCCATATTGCAGAATTGCATCAGCGGTACTACCAGATTCACAATAGACCTGGGCTTTTACCTGCATGCGTTTGACCAAATAGTGAAGGGTATCCATCCACAAGGTGAATCCCTCCTCAAACTGTGCATCCTCGGCACAGACCAGGTGAATATTGCGGATCTTCCTGAACTCCGATGGGGTCTTCAGCACCAAAATCATCCTGTTGGTTTTTCTCAACAGGTTTTTCAATACATCTCCAAACAAGGTCTGGAACTGGATGGAGGGTTTGTTCCACCCGATCACCACCCCGGTGGCAAGAAGCTCTTCGGCTGCCCTGACAATCCCTTTCGAAATATTCTTATCGATACGCGAACCGGTTTCAAAGCTGACATCGGTTTGCAATGAATCAATGATCTTTAAAATACGCTCCTGGTTCTCATCAATCTCTTCACGAACCTTTTCGTGTTTTTTGAACACTGTAAGCGGATAGATGGGTACCTTGTCATTATCCTGCTTGATCAATACAGCGAATTCCAGGATATGATCCATGTTTTCGGGATTCGCCACCGGGACAAGCAATTTCTGTTTGATCCTTTTTTGATCTGTAATAGTATCGTTTTCAGCAATCAGCACCTTCTTTCCTGACCGTTGGGTAGCATAAGAACTGACAATACTGGTGGCCAAAATCAGGATCACCGTATTATTGAGCACCGATTCACTTACAACCCCTGTGTTAAATCCGATCAGTATGATAGCCACCGCGGAAGCAGCCCGTGCCACACTCAACCCAAACACCAGGTTTGCCTCTGCAGCTGAAAAACGGAAAATGCCCCTGGACAATAATGCTGGCAGATACTTGCTCAATATCGCAACGGGGATCAGTATCAAAAGGTTCCAGATCTCTCGCGGATTGTCGATATATACCCTGAAATTGGCCAGCATGCCGATGGAGATCAAAAAGAACGGAATAAAGAGGGTGTTCCCTATAAATTCAATACGCTTATACAACGGTGAGGTATTGATGATCTGCCGGTTCATCATCAGTCCCGCGAAGAACGCACCCAGAATAGGCTCAATTTCAAGCAGGTGTGCCAGTACTGCCGCAATGAACAGGATCACCATCACGAACAGGTACTGTACACTCAGATCCCCCTCATAGTAATTCAGGACGAATTTGGATACCCGCGGAATCACAAAAAAGACGAATCCGAAAAAGATCGCGAAGCTCAGTAAAAGCCCCAACATCGAATCCAGGGCAACACCGTCCCCCGCAAAATCTATGATCAGTTCCATGGAGATCAGCGCAAGTACATCGGCAATGATCGTGGCACCGACAATAATGGTAACAATCGATTTACTCACGATCCCCAGCCTGCCCATGATG
>CAZPTO010000239.1:0-5907 GCA_964589155.1 uncultured Bacteroidaceae bacterium
ATTCAAGCATGATAAAATGTTTCAAAAGATACGGATTATCAGTTAAACTTCAGGGTGCGGCTGCTGACTTATTTTTAGCATACCGTTGTGCCTATAAGTCAGGATCGCATTGTCACACTCCTGCCACATCCGGGTTAAAGCCCGCTGGGAACAAAGAAAGCACGGTGGAAGAGAATGCAGTCAGCAACCGGATCCGTTGGTGATTCTACCTCATTTTTTGTATCTTTCGTTGAAATAAAGATCATTTCGGGATTACGACATGCTCGTCGCCCGACAGAGATATGCCAGCAATGCATTGACAAGACTTTAAATAAGATATAAACAGATGAATACACGCAGGGACTTTCTTAAAAAGATGACCGCAGCCACAGCGGCAATTTCCTTACCCATTGGTTTTGGATGTTCAGGGCCCGGACCGGCTTCTGATAAATTTGGCACCCTGCTGCCATTGCGTAAACTTGGCAGCACCGGGGAGCAGGTAACGATGCTCGGTGTGGGTGGCTTCCATATAGGATGGACCACTGAGAAAGATGCCATCGAAGTGATCGAAGCAGCAATGGAAGGAGGCATCAGGTTCTTCGACACGGCTCATAATTATGGCAAAGGGTTGAGCGAAGAACGGTACGGGAAATACCTGCTGCCAAAGTACCAGGACGAGATCTTCCTGATGACAAAGACACAGGCTTCGGATGGTGCATCCCTGCTGGAAGAGGTGGACCTTTCCCTGAAAAGGCTGAAAACCGACCAGGTGGACCTGATCCAGCTGCACTCTTTCCAGAGTCCTGAAGATGTGGACAGCCGCATCGAAAACGGTGTGATGGATGCCATCCTGAAGATCAGGGAACAAGGGAAAGCAAGATATATTGGTTTTACAGGTCACCGGAACCCATATGCCCACAACCGCATGATCGAGACCTACCCGGAGCTTCGCGAGTTTTCCACCTTGCAAATGCCCATCAGCGTTGTGGATTATGCAAGTGAACACAGCTTTGTACAAAAAACCATGCCCATTGCCCTGGAAAACGACCTCGGGCTGCTGGCGATGAAGACACTGGCAGACGGCAGATTTTTTCATAAAAAAGAAATGAATGACCGGGTTCGCTGGGAGACCGATACACCCGTGGTACCTGACTATGTGAGCATTCGTGATGCACTCAATTTCAGCTGGTCAATGCCCATAAGCGTGTTGATCACCGGTGCAGAAAACAAGCCGATGCTGGAAGAAAAGATCCGCATGGCGAAAGATTTTGTAAAACTCGGGGAGCAGGAAAAGCAGGCCATCCTGGATAAAGCAGCCGCAGCGCCTGACCTTGAAAAGGTGGAGTACTACAAGCGGGTCGAAGCGTGATGAGCAGACCGGTTGAAAACAGAAGAACCGAAGTAGAACAGGAGGCTCCAGGCAGAACGAAAGGACCGGGGCTGAACAGGAGGCTGAAGGCTGAACGAAAGGACCGGGGCTGAACGAAAGGACCGGGGCTGAAAAGGAGGCGCAAGGCTGAACAGGAGGTCCGAGAACTGTTCCTGGTGCGTTTTCTGCTTCATGCAACAAACTTTCGTGCATACATATAAAGTGAAGTTCGCTACCTTTGTGTGCAATGGCCCGAAAGAAACGACTCAAGCTTAAGGAACACCAGTTGTATACTGTGCTGCCACCGGTCTGGAAAAAGTTGAAAAAGGAAAACCACGTTGACCGGATCTACAGGCCCAGGGCGCGACGTATTGACCGCATGTCGCGGCTGTTCTCGTTTGGATACTGGTTGCAGGAGACGCTTTACTCCGAAAAGATCCACAGCATCCGGCTTGACGCGCATCCTCCTGTATTTATCCTGGGACTCTGGCGCAGTGGCACCACCCACCTGCATTATGCCATGGCGCGCGATCCGCAGTTCGGAACCCTGAACAACCACCAGGCATTCACCTTTAACATCGCATTACTGAGCGGTGATAAGCTGAACCCGTTGTTTGATATCTTTGTCCCGGGAAGAAGGCCCCAGGACAATGTGAAACTGACCCTCAACGAGCCGGCAGAGGAAGAGCAGCCACTCAGCACCATGACCACCCGGAGCGCGATCCATTCCTTCTATTTTCCTGAAAATCAATCCTATTTCCGGAAATACCACCTCTTTGAGGGTGTCAGCGAAGAGGAAAAAGCAGCATGGAAACGCGATTACATGTTCCTACTGAAAAATATCGCGCTATACAGTGGCAAGCAACATCTGCTGCTGAAGAATCCGCACAACACAGGCCGTATCAAAGAACTCCTGGAACTGTTCCCACGTGCAAAATTCATATTTATCCACCGCGATCCCGTAACTGTATTCCGCTCCACGAAAAAATTATACAACCGGACCATCCACAGCCAGTTCCTGCAGTTTGCAGGACAGCGCAATATTGAAAAGCTAATCATCAATAACAACCGGGAGATCATCGATAAATACCTGCGGGAGCGGTCCATGATCCCCGAAGGCAACCTCCTGGAAATCGGTTACAGTGAGCTCGAAAGTGCTCCCTGGGAAACCATCCGGAAAATATACACCAGCCTCGGACTGGGGGGTCTGGACCAGGCGGAACCAATGATCATGGAATACCTCGACTCGGTGCGCAATTACCGCAAAAACAGGTATGCTGCTCTTCATGGCAGGACGCACAACAAGCTCCGTCAGGAGTGGAAGAACATCAATGATACCTGGGGATACAGGGATGATTAATCACCTGGATTGACCAGGGGTACTGGATTGATTCTATTAAAACGATGCTGTAATGCCTGAGTAAATGTTCCTTCCTGGATTGTAAATGGGATTTCCGGTCTGTGAAATGGAGCGATTCAAATGTTCGTAGTAAGCCATATCGAATAGGTTGCGAACACCAACTGATACAAGAAACTTTTTGAAAGCCCGGTAACTAATATCCAGGTCCATCAACCAGAATGAGGGTGTCTCCGTCTCCCCAAAAGTTTCAGAAATACGCGATTGATCTAATACATACCTGGCAGATAGCGAAGGCCTTAACTTATTTCCCAGGTAGGAACCATGCAGACCAGCCCGTAGATCCAGCGGCGGGATCTCCGGAAGTGGTTCGCCTATGTCAAGATTGCTGCCTAACTGGGCTGCAACATCCACCCTGCCTTCAAGTTGAAACGGTAGTCGTTGCAACACACTCATTTCCGCCCCTGTAATAGTAGCGGCATCAATATTGTCGTACTGGCGCACACCCGGAGCAGATGGCATTTTCGGGTCCAGATCAGGACGGATCACTGATGAAATGTAATCCTGCAGGTAAGCATAAAAAATATCAAACTCGATACGTGTCCCCTTCTTACTGTCGAATGTTAGGATCAAGTCCGCCTGGTTGTTCACCTCGGGCCTTAACTGCGGATTTCCAACGAGTTCATATGGATCCAGGCCTACCGGAAAAGAGTTCATGAACCGTTCGGAAAGATTTCCACTTCGCTGAACCCTGCCTGCCCAGAATGCGTATGAAAAATATTTGGCATTGTACGCTATGCCGCCTGTGATCCCTGGATTTACCTGCAATGAGCGTGTAGTTTCATACAATGAAGAAAAATCGGCATCGGGTGTCATTGCATCCGCCGTATTCAGGTTGATCCGGCCTGATAAATTGTACTTCAGGTCGTTCCACCTGCTGCTATATACGAAAAATGCACCGGTTTTGAGAATTCTGCCACTTTGCCATACATTATCCGTCAGGGTATTGCCTGCTTTGGGACCCATCAGGAATTCCCGGACACGGTAGCCATCTGCATGCTCGAAATTGAAATCTACACCAGTTAAAAACCTGCGCAGGCCCGCATCACTGCGTAACTCAGTACGTGCACCAAAATTCCTTGTCCTTACAGGAGTCTCAGCATTCACCATCCTGGGCGCTAGCTGCTTATCAAAATTATCCATCAGGTGGTCAACCAGTGAGGCATAGCCCGAGGTGCTGATTTTAAGCTTATTGCCCGGAACCAGGTCTGCATCATGCCTGAGGTGGAACAGCCAGGTATCGTCTTTTCTCAAATCCATGGGCAAGGCTGCATAGTCTGCATTTCTTGCAAAATTACGCGTAACCCTGAGACTCATTTCCTGATTGTTGCCTGGTCTGAATCCTGTGTGCATACTAAGATTTGCCCTTGTGAAAGAAGCCGGGACCAGGTTGCCGTCTCCATCCTGGTAATCCGCGCCCCTGTGCCAGGAACCTGTCAGCTGGTAATCGTATTTTTCTGAAGTCACCCCCGCCAGCGCCTCAGAGCGCCAGATGGATCCATTGGTTTCATACCCGGACGAAATCCTCGAATAAAATGTATTTTCAGCATGATGGTCCGGCCGGGCGCTTTGAAAATTAATGACCCCACCGATATGATTACCGTACCGAAGTGAATAAGGACCTTTATGAATCTCTATACTTGAAAGGGCATTGATTGACACCTGGCTGGTAGGCGGATCCATGCGGTTGGGACAGGCCACCGTTGTGGTTTGAATGCCATCAATAAGCACGCCCAGCTGGTCATATTTAAATCCGCGCAAGACAGGATCGAAACCATATCCTCCACTTTTTCGAATCCCATTTACTGCCGGTAGGCGATTCAAAACGGCGCCAGCATCATGCGACATGAGCTCCATGGAAGTAAGCCTGGAACGTTCCTTGCTTTCGCTGATCGGACGGAACCCCAGGATTTCAACTGCCTGCAAGTAAACAGAATCTGAAGGATCAATGCGTGCTGCTGTACTTTGAGAAGACTGACCCTGCAAACCAACAGTCAGGAAAAGAAGGACAATAACGACGAGTAAATCAGACGTAAATTTCATATCGTTGGCAGTTGAGGTAAACAAATATAGCACAATTTCAGGCTTGGTATTCCAACATCTCAGTGATAAATATCACACGCGTCACAACCTCTGTAAATGTAGATGCAATTTTTAAAACACTATCTTTATGTAGCAATATTTATGGTCATTATTTACACATCATCATTCAATTATAGAGATGACTCAACATTCATTGTGTTATTTCAACGGTGAACTGCTGCCATACGGCGAGATCAACCTGCATGTCTCCGACCTGCTGGTCCAGCGCGGATACGGGATCTTTGATTTTTTCAGGTCACGAAACGAAGAGATCCCCTGGCTCGGGGATTACACCGAGCGGGTATACAATTCCATGCGACTGGCGGAAATTGACAATGACATGACGCGCGAGCACTTCACAGAGATCATCCGGGAGCTCCGGGAGCAGAACAGGCTGGAGAACGGTGCGTTCAAGGTCATTGTATCCGGCGGCTATTCCGACACCCTCGAGTCGGTCACAGGACCTCCCAATTTCATTATTCTGAATGTCCCCTGGAAACGTCCCCCCGCTTCAACCTACGAGGAAGGTGTGCCCCTGGTGCGGTATGAATTTGTACGTCCCAACCCAGAGATCAAAACCCTCAATTACTTCAATACGATGCGCCTGCGCAAGAAATTCAGGGAATACGGAGCGATAGATGTATTATTCCATACCGAAAAGCTTTCCGAAGCCTCCCGGGCCAATGTGTTCGTGGTGAAGCAGGGACGCGTATCCACTCCTGCCGACAATATCCTGTATGGCGTCACGCGTAAACAGGTTTTGTCGATGTTCAACGAGATCCATATTGAAGACTTCCCTGCAGAAGGGCTCAGTGAGCTTGATGAAATGTTCATCGCCAGCACCTCGCGTGACATTACCCCGGTGATCGCCGTGGAAGACATTCAGATCGGCAACGGCAAACCTGGTCCCTTTACCAGGGAAGTTCAGGCGGCCTTCCGGGAGAGGGGGTGGATGTCATAATCCACTAAAACATCGGAATACAGTTGTCTTTTGCGACTGGGAGCCGGGTACTGTCTATAGTGCGCCCGATCAGGAAATGTATATATCAAAAACAGTGAA
>CAZPTO010000240.1:0-5897 GCA_964589155.1 uncultured Bacteroidaceae bacterium
TCTACCGTGCCTACGTGGGACGAACCACCTGGAACGATGTCAATGGTAAATACATGGACATGTACGAAAAGGTACAGCAACTGCCGGAAGGAACCCCCTCAATCTATGGTAGTGATGGCTTCTGGATCACCTTCTGGAACCTCAACCAGCTTTGGCCACTTATCACCCCTGGGGTGACCAGCGACTGGGTGAAATCGTTTTTGGAAATCCACGACAGGGGCGGATGGCTACCCAAAGGTCCCACTGGCATAGAATATTCAGGCATCATGGTCGCCTCGCACCAGATCGCCTTCATCACGGGCGCCTACATGAAAGGGATCCGTGATTTCGATGCGGACAAAGCCTGGGAAGCTGTACACAAACTCCAGACCGTGCCGGGCGGACCGCACAAAGCGGGCGGGATCGCCGGGAACCGCAACCTGGAGGAATACATGAAATACGGTTTTGTGCCGGAAGAGTATGGACCGGTATCCAATACACTGGAATATGCGTACGATGACTGGACCGTGGCACAGTTTGCCAAAGCGCTGGGCAAGGAGAAGGAGTACAAGGTCTTTACTAAACGGGCCTTCAACTATGAGCATGTCTTCGACCCGGAAGTGGGCTACATGCGCCGCAAACACGAGGATGGATCATGGTATAAGGATTTTAGTCCGTTCGGACAGGTCACTTTCCTGGGACCCGGATACGTGGAGGGGAACGCCTGGCAGTTTACTTATTTCGTTCCGCATGACCTGGACGGACTGATCAACTTGCTCGGTAAAGATGAATTCAACGCGCGCCTGGAAAAGGGATTCGAAGAATCGGCTCCCCATAACTTCAACTCCGAGCACCTGGGCGATAACAGCCTGGCAGGGATGGGCGTCCTGCCGGTAAACCATGGCAATCAACCCAACATGCAGGCCGCCTGGCTCTTCAATTACTCCGGGAAACCCTGGCTTACCCAGCACTGGACCCGCGAGATCATGAACCGCTACTACGGCACAGGCCCACACTCCGGGTGGCTCGGCGATGAGGACCAGGGACAGATGGGTGCCTGGTTTGTCATGAGCGCCATGGGACTGTTCCAGATGGATGGCGGCACTTCCGAAAAACCCTTCTACGAGATCGGGAGTCCGCTGTTCGAAAAGATTACCATCCAACTGGACACTGCGTACTACCCGGGAAGTGAATTTGTAATTGAAGCCAAAGGGGCTTCAGATGAAAACCGGTACATCCGGTCGGCAAAACTGAACGGCGAAGATCTGCACCAGCCCTGGTTCTACCACGAGATACTGGTGAAAGGAGGAAAGCTTGAGTTAAAGATGGACAACAAACCCAATAAAAAATGGGGCAGCAAACCGGAACATGCTCCACCAGGTATGTCAGACCTGCTGATGCCTGGCGAGAAGGAGGCAATCATGCAATACGATCCGCAGGCAGAAGCCATGGAAGCATGGAACAGGGCCATGAAAGCCTATTATTACCACAAAAAAGGCCTGTTCGAGGCATTGCCTGATACCAAAAACGAGATCATCATGGTGGGAAACAGCATTACCGACCAGGGACCGTGGACAGAGTTATTCAACGATCTCAGGGTTAAAAACCGGGGAATCGGTGGCGATGATACTGAGGGCATCCTGGAAAGACTGGATGAGATCACCTCTTCGCAGCCCGACAAGATCTTTATTATGATCGGTACCAATGACCTCGCCAAGCTGAAAACCGTAGAGGAGATCCTGGTGAATTACCAGACCATCCTGGACCGTATCGGTGCAGACTCACCGGAAACCAGTGTGTACATCCAGAGTGTATTGCCCACCGAAGACGCAGTGCATACCACGCGAAAAAACACCGACATCATAGCAATCAACAAGGAACTGGAGAAAATTGCTGATCAACGGGGGCTGGTTTATATTGACCTGTTCACTCCATTTGCCACGGAAGAGAACAAACTGAACAAGGAATACAGTATCGACGGACTCCACCTGAACGGGGAGGGTTACCTGCTCTGGAAAGAGCTGATTGATGAATACATCAACAAGTAAGTGACAATATAACCCCTATTTGGTACCATCAAAAAAGGAAAAAATACTAACTCCTTGTTGAAACTCGAAAAGGATGCAACAAAAAAGTAAATACTGATACATAATAACAAGAAAAAATGATTCGACAATTAACAATATCATTCATCATGCTGCTGATCCTGTCCGGCTGTTCGGAGCAACCACAGCAGAAACTGCCCAACATTATCATCATCCTGGCAGATGACCTTGGATACGGCGATCCGGAGTTTATGAACCCTGATTCAAAGATCCCCACCCCCAACCTTAACAGGATGGCGGCTGAAGGTCTATCATTCAGCAATGCACACGCCCCAGCATCCGTGTGTACACCAACCCGTTATTCCATGCTCACTGGACGGTATCCCTGGAGATCACGGCTGAAACAGGGTGTGCTGTGGATATGGGATCCCCCACTGATACAGCCGGATGAATTCACCGTGGGCAAAATGCTCAGAAAGCAGGGCTACCATACTGCATGCATCGGGAAATGGCACCTGGGCTGGGACTGGCCCACCACAGACGGTCAGCCGGCCACACTGGAAAATGAAGGACGCAACGTCGATTACTCAAAACCCATCATGAACGGACCATTGACCGCAGGGTTTGATTACTACTTTGGAGACGACGTCCCCAGCTTCCCACCCCACGCCTTCATTGAGAACGAAAGGCTCACAATGACTCCCACAGAGTGGAATGAAAACGGTCCGGGAGCACCAGGTGCCATGGCCCCCGGATGGACTTATGAAGACCTGCTGCCTGCGCTGACAGAAAAAGCTGAAGAATATATCCGTGAAAGGGTTTCATCTGAAACGGGCCAACCCTTTTTCCTTTTCTTCTCCATGAGTGCCCCCCATACCCCGATCGCACCTGCTGAGGAATTTATCGGGAAAAGTGAGGCAGGCCGTTACGGTGATTTTGTCTACCAAACAGACCACAGTATAGGAAGGATTCTGGAGATACTCAGGGAACAGGACATTGATGAAAATACACTGGTCATTTTCTCAAGCGATAATGGTGCGGTGCCGTTCGACGGCGAAGACTATAAAGGCAGGTTCGGAGCAATCTACGAATATGGCCACGATCCCAATGGCAGCCTGCGGGGTGTCAAATCCGACGCCTGGGAAGGAGGACACCGGGAGCCGTTTATCGCCAGGTGGCCAGGGCACATAGCACCCGGCACATCGGAGGCCCTGGTTTCCCTGACAGACCTTATGGCTACTTTTGCGGAACTGACTGATTTCATGCTTCCTGATTCCGTTGCGGTAGACAGTTACAGTGTATTGCCGCTGCTGCTGGGAGAAGACGACCGCACAACAAGGGGCTCCATGGTGAAGCAATCAGGAAACGGCATCCTGTCTATCCAAAGGGGAAAATGGAAACTGATCATGTCCTCGGGAAGCGGCGGCAACTGGTCGAAACCAGGAGGAGAGTTGCCACAGGCCGATACTACAGAATCCAGCGTCAGTTGGTCCAACGTGCAATTGTATAACCTGGAGGCGGACCTTCAGGAACAGCATAACATAGCCGGACAGTTTCCGGAAATCACCAATGAATTGGCCGCCCTGCTGGCTGAACAGATCAGTAATGGCAGAAGCACGGATGGGCCCCTGCTCCGGAACGACGGAATGAAAATATGGAATCAGGTGGCGTGGATAAATGCCTTAAAATAATAGGAATAATCCGAAAAATACATGGCTTGGTCCATTTGAAGTAAACAATAAACCGAATATGAATTACACTACAATTACCATCATTGCTGCACTGATACTGATCTCAGGATGCAATACGGGACAAAAAGAGACAAGCGAGACCAGCTTGACCAGCCGGACCGACAGCGTTCATAAAGACGATTATTTCACTAATCTGTTCATGGACAATTCCGGAGGATTCACAGGCGGCGACGGAACCTATTCAGTTGCCCTGCCGGACGGGCGAACAGCCTGGATTTTCGGAGACACTTTCATCGGGGGCGTGAATCCCGACAATAGCCGGCAGCATCAGGATCCCATATACATCAGGAACAGCGTGGTGGTACAGGACGGTGATTCTTTGCATACACTCTACAATATGATCAATGGTAAACGCGCCTCCTTTGCCATTCCGCCCGTGGTACTGGAAGAAGGCAGCGGAGTTACAGAAGATTCAGTGTGGTTCTGGCCGGGAGATGGTTACGTGGAGCAGGATTACCTGGTGCTCTTCTTCTCGGAATTCATCAAAACAGGAGATGACATGTGGGGCTTTGGCTGGAACGGCACATGGATCGGAAAATACTCCCTTCCCGGACTGGAGCAACAGAGCCTGGAAAAAATCGTAGCCGGTGACCAGACCAATATCCATTTCGGTCATGCCATACTGGAAGAAAAAGAATACATCTATATATATGGGGGAGGCGACAAGCGGCCACACGCTGCTCGCTTTTTAAAAGGAAATGTGAATGGCCCCTGGGAATACTTCGACGGGGAAGGATGGAGCAAAGACCTGGAGGATGCCAAAGCAATGGGTGATATCGATGGATCGGAACAATTCAGTGTGCTCAATCTCAATGAGACTTATATCCTGGTCACGCAGATGGGCGGTATAAGTAATGAAATCTGTTCATTTACCGCCGCGACACCCTTCGGTCCCTGGGGAAACAGGCAAAAATTGTACACCACCCCACTGCCTGACACTACACATAATCTGTTTACTTACAATGCCGTAGCTCATCCTCAGTTTATTGAAAACAACAGGCTCCTGGTCAGCTACAATACCAACAGCTATGAGCTGGCCGACCATTTCAGGGACGCGAGCATCTATCGGCCCCGTTTCATAAGAGTTCCCCTTGAAGCAATTGATTTATCACTAAATGATTAATTTAGGGACATGAAATTTGCAATTGATCACAAGAGTCATGTCCCCCTGCATGCCCAGGTTGAAGCGCTGATCAGAGAGATGCAACCGTTACCTGAATACCGGGATGGCAAGCTGCTGCCAAATGAGGTCGAACTGGCCAAGCAGCTTGGGATATCCCGGAACACAGTCAGACAGGCTACCAACAAGCTGGTCTACGAAGGTGTTCTTACCAGGAAAAAAGGGGTAGGTACCCGCTTTACTGAAACCGAAGTGGATACCCGCCTGAATAACTGGTTGTCCTTTTCCCAGGAAATGAGTGCAAAAGGCATCCAGGTGAAAAACTACTTTATTGAAGCTTCATGGGTCGTGCCGGCAAAAAACATCGCGATGTTCCTGCAGATCCCGGAAGGCACGGAAGTTCTGAAAATGGATCGCCTGAGGGGTTCATCAGAGAGACCATTTGTGATGTTTCACTCCTGGTTTCACCCCCGAATTGGCCTTTCCGGTAAGGAAGACTTCTCCAGGCCGTTATACGAGTTACTGGAAAAAGACTATTCCACTATTGTAAAAGTATCCAGGGAAGAGATCGCCGCCGTTTCGGCAGACGAACGAGTGGCTCAATTACTGAAGGTTCGAAAAGGAGACCCCATCCTCCAGAGGGTCCGGAAAGTATATGACCCCGGAAACCGGCCGGTTGAGTATAACATAGGATTTTATCGGGGAGACAGCTTCACGTACAGAATTGAAAGCGAGCGATAAAATAATGTGCACGCAATTGAAGAATAAAAAACCATACGCAACAATTGAGTTCCGTAGAATATGAATAAAAAATCACAGATCAACCTCGCCATCGGCGCGGATATCGGCGGCAGTCATATCAGCTGTGCCACGGTGGACATGACCACACACACCATACTCGACAATACCCATGCATCTATTGATGTCGACAACAAGGCTGATGCAACGACCATCATCCGGAGCTGGTGCAGTGCTATTCAGCAAACCCTTGAGAAAGCCGGC
>CAZPTO010000241.1:0-5866 GCA_964589155.1 uncultured Bacteroidaceae bacterium
TAAAGATATGTTGCTTTTTCTCAATCATAAAAGATCACTTATGATGATACGGTTCTCCGTTTAATATTGAATAGGCCCTGTAGAGTTGTTCTGAAAAGATCAGCCTGACCATCTGATGTGAAAATGTCATATCAGATAACGAGATTTTCTGATCACACCTTGCATATACCTCCTCCGAAAAGCCATACGCCCCTCCTGTTACAAAAGAAGTCTGCCCTGTGCGACCTTCAAGTGCCTGCAGGTATGCAGCAAAAGCTTCAGAAGTAAAACGCTTCCCGCGTTCATCCAACAGGACTACATGATCAGCAGGCTTGAGCCGTTGCAGGATCTGTTGCCCCTCCAGTTTTTTGACCTGTTCCGTGTTCATCTTTTTCGACACCTTCAGGTCCGGGATGATCTCCACTGACAGGGGCACATACCTGCGGATCCGTTTCAGGTAATCATCCACTCCTTCCTGGAGGTAACCCGCTTTTGTCTTCCCGGTAAGAATTAGTGTTATTTTCATAAAAGCCGCAGATACAGCGATTTTTTATAACTTGCAAACATTAAAACTTGGTCTGATTATTGCATAATCAATACAAACATAAAGTATAATCGTATCTGAATGCAAAAACCCCGCCAAAAAGTATGAACAACCTGAAGGGAATGATGAGATATATGTTGACATCCATGTTGCTGCTGGCAGTGCTGACCGGGCACGCTCAGATGGTACCGAAAGGGATCATTGAGGCCTTTGAAAAGGGTGACGCCAAGCAACTGGCAACCTATTTTCACGACAACCTGGAGATGCAGATATTGAAAGAGGATTACGTTACAAGCAAGAACCAGGCTGCCAGGATCATGCAGGATTTTTTCAAGAAGAACCATCCCCTTTCATTTAAACTCGAGTATGATGGGACCCGGCAGGATACGAAATATAGTCTTGGCACCCTGGTGACCAGGAAAGGAACGTTCAATGTGAACCTGTACTTCCTGGATGGAAGAAAAGAGAAAATCATCTATTCGCTGACCATTGAAAAAAACTGACCAGATGCATATGTTCACTCCCGAAGACCTGGTCGGCCTGTGGTTCAGGGAAGATATCGGTGATGGTGACCATACCACTTTAAGTACCATCCCTGCTAATGCCACCGGCAAAGCGAAATTACATGTCAAGGAACCTGGAATCCTGGCAGGTGCAGATGTTGCAAAACTCATTTTCAAAACAATTGATCCTGACCTGCGGATTGATATGCTTATCGGTGATGGTGTTTCGATTTCAGCGGGTGACATCTGTTTCCTGGTGGAAGGCAGTGTACGATCCATCCTTCAATCTGAACGCCTGGTATTGAACGTAATGCAGCGCATGAGTGGAGTCGCAACCGAAACTGCACGGTTTGTAAAGGAGCTTGAAGGTACCGGCACAAAAGTACTGGATACGCGGAAGACCACCCCCGGGTTCAGGTACATGGAAAAAGAGGCGGTCCGTATCGGAGGTGGAGAAAATCACAGGATCGGACTATACGACATGATCATGATCAAAGACAATCATATCGATTTTGCCGGAGGAATCGAACAAGCCATTGATCGAACCACCGCCTACCTGGCCGAAAAAAATCTCGATCTGAAGATCGAAGTGGAAGTCCGCAGCCTGGAAGACATCAGAAAAGTGCTCAAAAAAGAGGGTGTGCACCGGATCATGCTGGATAATTTCTCCGTGGAGATGACCAGGGAAGCTGTCAAGCTGATCGATGGTAAGGCAGAAACAGAATCTTCCGGGGGCATCACATTCGAAACACTCAGGGCGTATGCTGAATGCGGCGTCGACTACATCTCCGTGGGTGCACTTACGCATCATATCCGGAGCCTTGACCTGAGCCTGAAAGCTGATTTCTGAACGCTGATTTCTGAACTGCAGCGGATCCAACTCGGCCTTATGAACGCGGAAAATTCATCCTTTTTTACAGATTGAACGGATAGGTATTCATCTGGATGAACATTCAGGCATTTATCATGTTTACTTTCAAAACGTAATCAAAATGTCGGATCCCTATTATTACGGAAATGAATATGGCAAGTCGCGTCTGAATGAATCGGATCTTCCCCCGCACCCGGTGGAGCTGTTCGAGAAATGGCTGATGGAGGCATTTGATGCAGATCTGCCGGAACCGACGGCAATGACCCTGGCCACTGCCAATGCCGAAGGCAGAATTTCCTCCCGGATCGTGTTGCTGAAAGGGTTCGATGCCGGTGGATTTCAATTCTACACGAACTACAAAAGTCGCAAAGGACGTGACCTGGATGATAATCCATATGCAGCAATGAGTTTCTTCTGGCCTGAACTGGAACGCCAGGTCAGGATCCAGGGGAAAGTGGAAAAGATCGCATCACGGGATTCCGATCTCTACCATTCGGCCAGGCCCAGGAACAATCAACTTGGTGCATGGGCCTCTGAACAGAGCTCTCCCATAAGTGATCGCCAAACGCTTGAATCGCAATACGAGGCAGTGAAGAATGCTTATAAGGACCATAAGGTTATTCCACGGCCGCCCATGTGGGGAGGATACCGGCTTATTCCGGATAACATCGAGTTCTGGCAGGGAAGGGAGAACCGTCTGCATGACCGTATTGAATACCAGCGTGATGACTCCGGGAAATGGTGCAGGCAACGACTGAATCCCTGAGCCGGAAAAGGCCCGGATTCCTCAATCAGACTTCAGTCCGGCAATCTGTTCCTCCAGTGTCCTGATCTTTGCCTCCGCATCGGCCTGCTTCTTCTGTTCCGCATTTACTACCGATTCGGGAGCATTGGTCACAAATCTTTCATTTCCAAGCTTTTTCATCACGCTGCCCAGGAAACCTTTTGTATAAGCCAGCTCTTTCTCCAGCTTCTCGATCTCTTCCGCGGCATCAACGAGTCCCTCCATGGGCACGTAGTATTCCACGTTTCTAACTATGAACGATATGGCGCCATCGACCTTCTCCCTGGCAGGGGTAATTCCCGAAAGGATTCCCATTTTCAGGAGCACAGGTTCAAAGCCGGCGGGATAATCGCCATTGGAATTGTTCCTGACATGCAACTCCAGTGCATCATTCTTTCCCAGGTTTTTATCCTTGCGAATGCTCCTGACCTGTGTAATGATCTCCTTCACGATCTCAAACTCCCTGAGGAGCCTTTTATCGGGCTTCTTCATTTCAGGCAGCTCAGTGATCATGATGCTTTCTCCCGTGTTCCGCTTTTCAAGAAGCTGCCAGAGCTCCTCTGTGATAAAAGGCATAAAAGGATGCAGCAACTTGAGCAGTTTTCCGAAGAATCCAAGGGTAGCATCCAATGTGGCACGGTCGATGGGCTGCTGGTAAACCGGTTTAATGGTCTCCAGGTACCAGGAGGAGAACTCATCCCAGAACAGTTTATAGGTCACCATCAATGCATCGGAGATCCTGTATTTATGAAACTGATCGTCGACCTCCTTCATGGCCCTGTTCAGTCTTGATTCAAACCAGGCAATGGCTTTTAATGAAGATCCCGGTTGCTCCATCTGGTCATCCACCTCCCATGCATTCACCAGGCGGAATGCATTCCATATCTTATTACTGAAATTTCTCCCCTGTTCCGTAAGACTTTCATCGAACAAGAGGTCGTTCCCTGCGGGTGAGCAGAGCAACATCCCCACGCGCACACCATCTGCACTGTATTTCTTCATCAGCCCGATCGGGTCGGGCGAATTGCCCAGCGATTTGGACATTTTCCTGCGCTGACTGTCACGTACGATCCCGGTCAGGTAAACATTGCTGAATGGCTTTTCTTCCCGGTATTCATACCCGGCAATGATCATCCGGGCTACCCAGAAAAAGAGAATCTCGGGTGCCGTCACCAGGTCATTGGTAGGATAATAATACTGCATATCCTTGTTCTCAGGATCCCTGATCCCGTCAAACACGGAGATGGGCCAGAGCCAGGAAGAAAACCAGGTATCCAGTACATCTTCGTCCTGCTGCAGATCGTTCAGGGTCAGTGCATCGTTACCGGTTACCTTTTTTGCTTCTGCGAGTGCTTCCTCAGGCGTCAGTGCCACTACATAGTCATTGGGACCCGGGTTGTCGCCATAAAAGAATGCCGGGATCCGCTGACCCCACCACAACTGCCTGGAGATGCACCAGTCCCTGACATTTTCCATCCAGTGCCGGTATACGTTCTTGAACTTTGCGGGCTGCAGTTGCACGTCGTCATTCATAACGTGCTCCAGGGCAGGTTTCGACAGTTCACCCATCTTCAGGAACCACTGCAGTGACAGCTTCGGCTCGATCACGGCATCGGTACGCTCAGAATATCCCACCTTGTTCATATAATCTTGCTGTTTCGAAAGGTTGCCGGATTCTTCCAGCATGGGTATGATCTTTTTACGCGCTGCGAAACGGTCCTCACCGATCAGCACCTCTGCCTTCTCGTTCAGGGTACCGTCGGGATTAAAAATATCGATGCTTTCCAGGTTGTGCTTCAATCCGAGTTCATAGTCGTTAATATCGTGCGCCGGCGTGATCTTCAGCGCCCCGGTCCCGAATTCCCGGTCTACATATTCGTCAACGATAATGGGTACAGGCCTGTTCACCAGCGGAACGACCACACGCTTCCCATGAAACCTGGCAAACCGTTCATCATCAGGATGCACGCACACCGCGGTATCGCCCAGGATGGTCTCGGGACGTGTTGTGGCGATGGTGATGCGGTCCTCCTCTCCTTCCACCTGGTAGTCGAGGTAATAGAGTTTCGACTGCACCTCCCTGTATATCACCTCTTCGTCGGAAACCGCCGTCTCTGCCTGCGGATCCCAGTTCACCATGCGCACGCCGCGATAGATGTGTCCCTTCTTGTACAGGTCGACAAATACCCGGAGCACACTTTCCGACATGTCGTCGTCCATGGTGAATTTCGTGCGGGTCCAGTCACAGCTGGCCCCCAGTTTTTTTAACTGCTCAAGGATGATGCCGCCGTGCTTTTCTTTCCACTCCCAGGCATGCGCGAGAAATTCGTCGCGTGTCAGGTCAGCCTTTTCAATCCCCTGTTCCTTCAGCATATTCACCACCCTTGCCTCCGTGGCAATGGAAGCATGGTCGGTACCCGGCACCCAGAGGGCATTTTTTCCCTGCATGCGTGCCCTGCGGATCAGCACATCCTGCAGGGTATTGTTCAGCATGTGTCCCATGTGCAATACCCCGGTAACGTTGGGCGGCGGGATCACGATGCAGTAAGGTTCGCGATCGTCAGGTGTGCTTTCGAAAAAACGGTTTTTCATCCAGTAGGAATACCATTTCTCTTCCACCTGCGCCGGATCATATTTTGAAGGAATGTTCATTTTTTTATTACGCTTGGTTCATTCGTTTGTACATCAGTTTACGGGATACACATCCATATGATTTCAGTGGTATTCGTAATCCCGCTCTGTCCGGCATGTTGGTTCAGAAAATACCGGGGCTGACGGGATCAGTAATGCTGGAAAATCAATAGCTGTGGTTTTCCCGACTGCAAAAGTAGGAAAAATGCACTACACGGAGAAGAACAAAAGACAGCAATGCCCCGGCAATAATATCTTTGCAATCCTCGTTTAATAGATTAACCACCAACACTCTCATTATCATGGTCGTACAACTTGTAAGACATCGGCTGATCCGCTCATTTTTCCTTCCGTTCCCATTTTTAGCCTGCGGATTACTTGTCACTACATCCCTGGAAGCCCAGCGTTATACCTATCTCAGCGGTGGGGTCGGGATTCATTCAACATTCATTCCTGAAGTGGGTATGCCGTTTTCTGTTCGTGACGGCGGTCTGGAGGACGGAGGATCGTACAATGTTTCCCTGCGGCAAGAGATGGGGAAATACTTCAGCCTG
>CAZPTO010000242.1:0-5850 GCA_964589155.1 uncultured Bacteroidaceae bacterium
CCGGATTCTTATTTACTCAACATTTTAAACCTTCAGATTATTGGATCCAGTACCCCGGGTACTGTATCCCTGATATATTGAACAGGACCATGAAAAATTTACTCATAATCATATTGCTATTACCTTACAGCCTGCTGAGCCTGGCACAAAAATCAACCACCGATGCAAATCTTGCCGGTCATGTAGTAAGCGACGGGGAACATTTGGGGTACGCAAATATTGCACTTAAAGGGACAACCATTGGCACTGTAACGGATGGTACGGGCCACTACCGGCTTATAAACCTTCCTGCTGGTACATATACGATAGTGGCTTCTTGCCTGGGGTACAAAATGGACGAAAAGGAGATCACTCTTTACAATAATACAACGTTGGAACTGAACTTTGAACTGGAGCGTGATGTCCTTGGGCTGGAGGAAGTGATCATCTCAAGTGACCGCAATGCAAAAAAAAGAGGCAAAGCGCCTGTTGTTGTGAACACTATATCGCACAAGTCATTGACTCAAAACCAGGTAACCACTGCTGGAGAAGGCTTGAATTTTCTTCCGGGTATGCGGTTGGAATCCAATTGTCAGAATTGTGGATTTACCCAGGTCCGCATGAATGGTATGGAAGGTTCCTATTCGCAAATACTTATCAATAACAGACCTGTATTCAGTGGCCTGGCAGGAGTGTATGGGCTGGAGCTGATACCCGCCAATATCATTGAGCGCATCGAAGTGGTCCGTGGTGGCGGTTCAGCACTATATGGCAGCAATGCCATAGCAGGCACCATCAATCTGATTTTGAAGGACCCGGTCAGAAACTATTTTGAAGCCGAGGGGAATTATGGATTGATCGGCAGAGGAGTTATGAATGCCGGCGAAAACGCAGCAGATTACCAGATGAAATTTACTGCATCTGTGGTTACGGAGGATGCGAAAACAGGACTATCCGTTTTTAGCTTTTACAGGGACAGGGAAGCATTTGATGCCAACAATGACCAATTCTCTGAACTGACAAGCATCAATAATACAAGTTTTGGTGCCAGGTTCTTTCACAGATTCGGTACAAAAAGCAAATTATCTGTAGATTTCCTGAACCTGAAGGAAGACCGCCGGGGAGGCGATCAGCTTGACAAGCCGGAACACGAGGCATGGATTGCTGAATCAACGGCACATAATATCACAAATGTGTCCGTAAACTTCGACCAGTTTACAGTGGGACATGATCACTTCTCAATTTTTGCCTCTGGCCAGTCGGTTAACAGGGATTCTTATTACGGGGCCATGCGTTCACTGAAAGATTATGGAGAATCACAAGGGTTCACCTATACCGCAGGAGCCCAGTATAATCTCTCCAGGAATCATCTTTCGATGGTGGCAGGTATTGAAAACACAGGTGACCGGCTGCGTGACATCAAGCTGGGGTATCCTGACCTCCAGGCAGCTTCATTTGATAACGGGAATCTGGATATTCCGCATACGGACAATACAATTATCGCCAATCAGTTTAAAAATGCAACCGGCTTCTTTTCCCAGGTAGATGCAGAATACCAATCATTCAGCATTTCTGCAGGATTTCGTTTTGAACACTACATGATCCTTGACCAGCGCAAAGCCACAGATGAACCATTCAGGGATAAATCCGGGAATGTTCTGAGTCCCAGGTTGAGCATGCTTTATAATATCCTTCCGAACCTGAAAGCAAGACTCAGTTATGCCCACGGATACAGGGCACCACAGATCTATGACGAGGATCTGCATATCGAATCTTCAGGATCACGTAAAGTCATTCACAGGAACGATCCTGAACTTGAACAGGAAACGAGTCAAAGCCTGACCTCCTCCATCGACTATAATATTACGCACAACAGGACTTCGTTTGAATTTCTGGCCGAAGGATTTTATACCCGGCTGAATAATCCTTTTGCCAATGATTTTAGTGAACCAGACGAAAACGGAGTAGTCACCTATACCAGGATCAACTCTGATGGGGGCGCAACCGTGAGTGGTATCAACCTGGAAGCTGATCTTGTATATTCCAGGTACCTGACGGCAAAAGCAGGTGCCACATTTCAGAGGAGCTGGTATGATGAACCACAGGAATTCAATGAAAGAAAATTTCTGCGTACACCCGATAGCTATGGTTTTCTTACTGTCGATCTCTCATCTGAAAGTAAATTGGGTACAACCCTAACCGGAACATATACGGGGCCAATGCTCATTCCCCACTTCGGCATTGATCCGGCTGAGGCCTCAGATGATGCATTGGTGGCCATTTCCAACGGCGACATTATCCCAGGTTCAAAACTTGAAAGGTCAGGATTGTTTTTCGATTTAGGCGTAAAGCTATATTATACCTTCAGGATCAACGGAGCAAGCATGCAAATCCTGGGAGGGATGAAAAATATTTTCAATGCATTCCAACAGGATTTTGATCGTGGGATATACAGAGACCCGGGATATACTTATGGCCCCATTCAACCGAGAACAATATATATCGGGGTCAGGATCGGTAACCGTTTGCTTAATTGACCAGGGTCATATATCCCTTCATTTGACAAGCTATATCAATAATATTTCTTGATCAACCCGGGACTATTGAAATCCTGTTTAAACTGTAAGTGATCCGTTTTAATCATATGATTAAGCTGACAAAGAATAGGCAAGATATGTCAGTTCACTTGCAAAAATGGTTGAAAAAGCAGAGCTTTGCCGAACCTTGTAAAAATAATTACACTCAAACCATAAACGGAGTATTGGAAATGATACGAATAACCATGCGATCAATAGTTTTATATTCAATGATGCTCCTGGGAACAATATCAGCGACCGGGCAGACAGCCCATTTCATGGTATTCAGTGATCCGCACTATTATGATCCCTCGCTTGGAACGGAGGGAGAAGCATTCCAGCAATATCTCGATGGCGACCGGAAATTACTGAAAGAAAGTCGCGAATTGCTGATTGAAGCACTGTTGAACATCAGCAATTCAGATGCAGAATTTGTTATTGTTCCGGGCGACCTGACCAAGGATGGCACCAGGGTCTCACATGAAATGTTCGCTGCAATGATCCGGGAACTGGAAGACAAAGGAAAACAAGTGTATGTCGTGCCCGGGAATCATGATATCAACAACGGTCATTCCTTCGCCTTCCAGGGCGAAAAGAAGGTTCCTGTTGAAAATGTGAGTCCCTTCGACTATCTGGATATTTACCATGATTTCGGCTACAGTGAGGCCCTGTATAAGGATGGATATTCACTCAGCTATGTTGTCGAGCCCGTAGATGGCTTATGGGTCCTCGGACTGGATGCATGCCTGTATCTGAAAAATGAGCCCGGCCATCATCCTGTCACAGATGGGGAATTCAAAAAAGAGACCCTTGAATGGATTGAAGGTATTGCAGGTAAGGCTGTAAAGAAAAACAAGACCATGATCGCATTCATGCACCACGGGATCCTTGAACATTACCAGAAACAGGACCGTTTTTTCGGTGAATATGTGGTGGACCATCACAGGAGGGTATCAAAACAATTCGCCGGGCTGGGGATCAACGTGGTTTTCACGGGACATTACCATTCCCAGGATATTACCATGAAAAAATGGAACAGTGGTGATTTCATCGTTGATGTGGAGACGGGTTCGCTGGTTACCTATCCCTCCCCGCTTCGGGAGGTAATGATCAGTGAAGGCAAGATGCATGTCAAATCTCAATTCATCGAAAGCATACCCATGTATCCTGAAGGTTTTACAGACTTCAGCCGGGCATACGTTCATGCAGGAATTGCCGGCATCGCAGAGGAAGTGATGATGTCAATGTGGCTAAAACAGGAGGATGCGCAAAAGCTTTCAGGCCAGATCGGTGATGCGTTTATCGCACACTATGAAGGTGATGAGCCAACCGTAGAAAGAACCCTCGATGTTTCCGGTGTAGGATTACTGGGTCGCCTGATGATCCTGTTCAAAAGACGCCTGATCAAGGAACTGCATACTGATCTTCCCCCTGCAGACAATGAAGTGGTGATCGATCTGTCAAATGGAGAAGTAATTGAGTAAACAGTCGTATTACTGAAAACCCGCGGCTTTTGATGTTTCAATTGGAAAACGCGCATAGAATTCAAGTTTCACCAGCCCGATTTCTTGTTTTTATGTAAATTTACATCATGAACCAGGAGATCGTTAAAAAAAACTTCCCGTTTTTCGAAGCCGAACTGCGCGATGTGATTGCAGAACAGGGACTGCTGAAATCTGTTCCGGAAGGAGCTACGCTCATCGAGGAAGACCAGTACATTCGCTCATTCCCCATCGTCATTGAAGGAGTAATCCGTGTTACCCGGATGGATCTGGACGGGAATGAATTGTTACTGTATTATTTGAAAAAATCAGAAGTCTGCACCGTATCCCTAAGTTGCTGTGTTGACAGGGCAAGGAGCAGGGTGCGCGCCATTGCAGAAGAAAATACGACCGTAATTGCTCTGCCCGTTGAATTGCTCGATAGCTGGATGTCGAAATACCAGACCTGGAAAGAATTTGTGATGGTCTCCATGCGCCACCGGTTTGACGAATTGCTGAATACCCTCGATGCGGTTGCATTCCTTAAAATGGATGAGCGCCTGGAGCGGTTTTTCCTCGACCGTTACCGGAATACAAAAACCACCGAGTTCCTTGGTTCTCACCAGGACATTGCCTCTTCGCTCAGCACCTCCCGGGAGGTCATCTCCCGTCTGCTGAAACAGATGGAGCGTCACGGAATGATCCAGCTTAGCCGCAACCGGGTCGACTATTCCCGTCTCGTTGCATCCAGATCCCCGTAATCAAACATTTTTTTCAAAATTCCACTTCAGCACCACCAGTGTGTACTGAATCAATCAAAACAACTGCGTTATTGAGTATTGAAACCTTGTCATGCTCCTGCAAATGAGCTGCACCCATTCAGAGATCAGAAAGAATCCTCTTCTGTGACAAAAGTTACTGTGCATCTCCCCATGCCTCCGTTCCTTTGTGTCGGATTGAAAAAATTGGAATAATAAAATCTGACTGTAGGATTTTTGATTTTGATTTGGGGTGGAAAAGGCTGCCTTATAAATCTTTCATGGTTGAATAGTTTTTCCGGCAGCCTTTTCTTACTTTAAATCAGCCAGGAATAACGGGGTCTCCGTATTCCATATTTAATAGATAATATTCAAAAAACTGGCTGCCCGTCATTAACGATGCAGTTGAATATTGAAAATGAAAAATGAATTGTCGAAATGATTGTGAATTCTTTGGATCATCTGAAACAGGTACTGAAGCAAAACAAAAAGTTGTTTTTGCTCATCTATAAAGCGGGAAGAGAACAGAGCGATTGCGCCCATGAAAGGATCCTGGCTGCGGATAAAAAAGCCAGCATTCCCGTTTTTCTGGCTGATGTGAACAAGGTCAGGGATATTCATACTGAATACGGTATCACTACAGCGCCCAGCCTGCTTGAATTCTCAGATGGGAAACTGCGCAATGTGATCAGGGGCTGCCAGGCTGAATCCTATTATACCTCTGCCCTGGAAGGGAAGGGGTTTGCTTCGGTGCAAAGCGACGATGGAAAGCCCGCGAAAAGGATAACGGTCTATACGACCCCAACGTGTACCTGGTGTAATACCATTAAAACCTATTTTAAGGAGAAAAATATTAATTTTACAGAAGTAAACGTGGCAGCCGATCCAACGCGCGCAGAAGAGATGGTCAGGAAAAGTGGTCAGCAAGGTGTACCGCAGACCAATATCAATGGCCAGGTAGTGGTGGGATTTGACAAAAAACGTATTAACGAGCTGTTGGAAATACGCTGATCATCAAACAAGGAATTAGTAGTTCAACAATAAGTACAAACCTAA
>CAZPTO010000243.1:0-5838 GCA_964589155.1 uncultured Bacteroidaceae bacterium
GATGGCAGATATTCATGTGTTTGTCACCGACGAGCGAACTGCAGGGGATGGCAGGGAATTCCAGTTTACCTTTATCGGGCTGAAGGGTTTTGCTGGAATTGAATACACGATGAAGCACCATGTTGCCCCCAATACAACCATTGCCGAGCAGCGGGAGTCGATCAAGCGTTTTCTGACCATGGGCTTTGCCTCCTTTATGCTGCAAACGCCACTGGGGTGCAATTTTACGATTAGTTATGCAGACAGTACCCGTGCACCCGCGAGCGACGAAAAGGAGGATCCATGGAATCAATGGATATTTCAATCGTATGTGGGTGGGATCAACCTGGAACTGGAGTCCAACCAGCGCAGGTTTAATTCGCGCTGGGGAATTTTTGCCGACAAGGTAACAGAAGAGTGGAAGTTTCGTCTACGGCCCTATTTCAACTACAACACAGTTTTTATTCAACCTTCCGAAACTGCCGAGCCGGTAAGCAGTCGCCAGCACCGGCACGGTTTCGACAGCTATGCGATAAAAAGTCTCACCGAACATTGGTCGGCCGGCCTCTTCGGGACTTACTTCACTGCCAGCAGCCGTAACATCAGGCATGAGTTCCTGTTGCTTCCGGGGATTGAATACAGCCTCTTTCCATACAGGGAGGCCACCCGCAGAGCCATCACCCTTACCTACCAGGTCGGCTGCGGATATTACGACTATTATGATGAAACCATCTTCAGCAAAACAGAAGAAGCACTTTTTAACCACCAGCTGAAAGGGATGGTGAATGTCCAGCAGCCCTGGGGATCGATTGAGGCCGGAATGATCGGTTCCAATTACCTGCACGATTTCGCCCGGCACAGAATCGAATTCTATGGCCAGGCCTCCGCCCGGCTGTTTGAAGGCTTCGCATTGACATTCCAGGCCGACTACAACGTGGTCAGGGACCAGATTTCACTGCCCAGGGGAGAAGCATCCATCGAAGACATCCTGCTGGAACAACGTGAACTGGCAACAGCCTATACCTTTTCTGCAACAATCGCCATCACCTATACTTTTGGGTCAAAATATACCAATATCGTCAACACCAGGTTTTAATTACTGCTGAACCTTTTCTTCATGTTCAGTAAGTAAAAGAAGAGTTACTGATTCATTCAAAGTTTCCTCGACCGGAAATGCTATTTTTTTGCAATTTGATTATAAATCAATTAATATTATCGATAATTTTTAGTGGGAAGGTAACAAACAATGAATACCGTTTCAAGTTGGTAAGGATAGTCTGAACACATGGATAGGCGGACCAGGAAAGTATTTTTTGACCTTTACGGGTTGAAGCAAGGAAAACAGGATGATTTTGAGGCCCTGTTTTTTAATATGTATGACACCCTGTTCTACCTTGCGCTCAGCTATGTAAAGGTAAACGAGATCGCTGAAGACCTGGTCCAGGATTCTTTTATTCAGCTCTGGAAAAACAGGGATAAACTGGAGGAAAATACAAATGCGCATAACTACCTCTATACCCTGACAAAGCACAATTGCCTGAATTATCTTAAACGCCTGGAGGTAGAAGACCGTTATATTCGCAATAAGTCCCTGGCTGAAATAAAGTTTCTGCAACAATCTGTCAACAGCCTTCCCGACAGCTTTACAGACCTGATGGGGATCAAACAGGACCTGCACGATGCCATAGAAAAACTGCCTGAAGACATCAGGGAAATTTTCAAACTCAGCCGCTTTAGCGATATGTCTTACGCAAAAATCGCTGAAAAGAAAACCATTAGCGTAAAGACTGTTGAAGCAAAAATGTCCCGGGCAATAAAAACCCTGAGACAGCTATTAAAGGAATATTATCCATTGCTCCTGTTTTTCCATTACCTGGATAAAATAAAAATCTAACAGCTGGTTTTTTTTACAAAAAATACTATCCATATTCATCTTAGAATAAGGTGTTTACTGACAGCAGCACAATTTCGATAAAAAAATGTTGTCTGTTTCCATAGGGTTTGGGACCAGGCAAATTGTTTATTATACTAAGTACAACAGAATGAAAGAGAAGATAAGGAATACCCTTTTGAACAAGTCCTCTGAAGCAGAGAGAGAAGCGTTCTACAGAGATTTACAGCGAGACCCGGCAGAGGCGTCTGAATTTAAAGCAACCTATTTCCTGCATGCGATCAACAGGATTTTATATATGAAAACCTCCGAATCAAAAAAAGAGAGGATGTTTAAAAAGTTTTGGTCCAGTGCAAGGTCCAGGCCAACAAAAACAAAAAAACTGATCATGATCGGACAGGCAGCAGCTATCGTGCTGTTGATGATCTATACTGCCAGTTCAATCCATACCAGCATGAACAGGACCGAATCATACACATTAAAAAGTGAAAGAGGCAGTGTATCGTCGTCCAAAATCAATGAAGGAGCAGAGATGTGGCTGAACACTTCATCATCTGCAGAAGTAACAAAAAAGGGAGAAAAGCAGGTCATTGTTGACCTCAACGGTGAAGGGTATTTTGAAGTGGAACATAATCCCGAAAGGGAATTTATCGTCAAACTGGGAGATTTTCAGCTGAGAGATATTGGCACCTCTTTCAATATTAAAGCCTACCCGGAAGATAACAAACTGATTATTTCTGTCTTCGATGGAGTTGCACATCTTGAAACATCTGACAATCATTTACTGAACAGTCTCGAGTCAGGTGAGGAAATCGAGGTGAATCTCAAAACAGGTGCAATGACGTTCAGGGCCTCTGACTACATTGCCGACATTGATTGGAAAGATGGCAAGTTCTCATTCGAACAGGCCCCTTTGTCAGAAATAGTCGAGGAATTCGAGGAGTGGTATGATGTTGAATTCAATATAGAAAACGAAACGGTAAAAGATCAGTTATTTACCGGGGTACTCAAGAGAAAATCATCTATTAATAATCTCATGCACATTTTGAAGCTAACATCAAATTTTGAATATGAAATAAAAATTAAAAGTGATGGTAGTAGTTTAGTTAATATATATTAGGGAAGAGAGAAAGCACACTGCTGGTAACAGTGTGCTTTTTTAAGATTAAAACTGCTTGCTAACAATTCTAATCCAACTAATACTTCAAAGTTATGGAAAATAACAGTTCTTTCTCATTCAGGCAATGCCTTTTTGCCAAAAAACTAATTCAGATTATGAAACTGAGTCTATTGATGATGATCCTGGCCATCAACACGGCCATAGCTGGTTCCTTAGCAGGACAGGATTATAAAGTCAGCCTCAATCTTGAAAATGCCAGTGCAACTGACGTTTTCAGAGAATTAGAGGCGAAAACCAATCTTGGATTTGTTTACAGAAATGACCAGATCAATCATCAGAAACTCTACACGATCCAGGCCCGGGACGAACTGGTATCCAGCGTGCTGGACAGAGTGCTTACTGACCAGAACGCAAAATTTCAAATACTGGATGACTACATTGTCATTTTAGGCGAAAACGTCGGAAACCAATCTGTTCAGGATACTTTGCAGACCATCAGCGGCGTCGTCACCGACAGTGACGGTGAGCCGATTCCGGGGGTAACCATCCTGATCAGCGGAACCACCAAGGGTTCCATTTCTGCAGCAGATGGAACGTATACGCTTTACAATATCCCGGTTGGAACCACGCTCATATACTCAGCTGTGGGAATGGAGGACAAAGAAATTGTCGTGGGCAACCAGACCCGGATCGATGTTACCATGCAGTATTCCTATGAAGAGATTGATGAAGTTGTTGTGATCGGGTATGGTACGGTGAATAAAAAAGACCTTACTGGCTCAATATCCAAGATTTCGCGTACGGAATTTGAAAACCGCCCGGCAACGAACCCGGCGGAATACCTGCTTGGCACAGTCGCCGGACTGAACTACGATCTCAGTACTTCTGCACGACCCGGAAGTTCATTTGAAATCAGGGGTCCCACCTCCTTAAGTGCGAGTAATGATCCATTGATTGTGCTTGATGGTGTTATATATAATGGCACTCTGAGTGATATCAATCCGAATGACATTGAATCCTTTGATGTACTTAAAGATGGAAGTGCAGCAGCTGTTTATGGAGCCCGGGCTTCAAACGGGGTAATCAGTATTACGACCAAAAGAGGTGAATCTGAAGTGCCACAAATCCAGTTTGACGCTAAAGTCGGGGTGGCCAGTTTAGTAGATCACATGAGACCTTTCGGACCGGAAGAATACCTGTTGGCAAGAAGGGACGCACTGATCTCTCAATACTCGACCATAAATGAAGAAAACCCGTATTATTATCATGATCCACGGGAACTTCCGGCTGATGTAGACCTTGATACATGGTTAAATTATGACCCGGGAAATCCTACGGATGAACTCCAGGTATGGACCCGTCGTCTGCAATTGCAAAACGTTGAAATTGATAACTACTTTGCAGGGAAAACGACCGATTGGTACGACATGGTATTTCAAAATGGATTAAGGCAGGATTATAACCTTGCTTTATCAGGTAAAACAAAACGTTTCAACTATTACTGGTCACTTGGATCTGTCAACAATGAGGGGATCATTGTGGATGAAACCTTTGAGAAAATCAGGTCAAGAGTTAACCTGAGTGCTGATGTGACAGATTATCTGCAGGTTGGAATAAATGCACATGTTGCATTTGATGACAACGGGGACGAGGAGGTGGATTGGGATGAGGCGATCAATGCAAGTCCTTACGGTGAGATTTATGACAGTACCACGGTATATAAATGGTACCCGCACGACGATAACATGGCCCAAAATCCCTTTGAACCTACCCTCCGAGATGTATATGACCGCAGTCAATCCATCATGTCCACCTTATTCGCAAAACTGAAGCTGCCCTTCGGGTTCAGATATGAACTGAATTTTACCAACAGGGCCCAGTGGAGCCAGGATTATGAGTACGATCCGAAAACCACACGGTCGGGTAACCAGGAAAATGGATACGCCGAACGGAATGACAGAAGATATGCAGAATGGCAGGTAGACAATATATTACGATGGAACAAGACCTTTGGCGATCATTCCAGGTTTGACCTGACCTTACTGTATAATGCAGAACAGTACCGGTCATATAGCAGTACCATGGAAAACAGCGATTTTATTATATCCGAAGCACTGGGATATAATGCTATTCAGCTGGGGAACATTCCTGTAGTAAATTCAAACGATCAGTATGAGTCCGGTGCGGCAATGATGGCCAGGCTGAATTACACACTGTTTGACAGGTATTTGTTTACAGCCTCATTCCGTCGTGACGGATATTCAGCATTCGGGCAATCCAATCCATGGGCGAATTTCCCCGCGGCTGCGTTTGCATGGCGCATTTCAGATGAATCCTTCATGGATGGAGTAAACACAATCAGTAACCTGAAACTAAGATTGTCCTGGGGTGTAAACGGGAACAGAAGCGTTGGAAGGTACGATGCCCTGTCCAGGTTGAATCAAACTACCTACATTATCGGTGGTGAAACAGTGATCGGACTTTATCCTACCAACCTGCCAAACACAAATTTAAGATGGGAACGCACTACTGCATATAACACAGGGTTAGATGTCGGACTTCTGAATAACCGTATCTCCGCTACTCTGGATGCCTACCTGATGTTAACAAATGATTTATTGCTGACACGGGCATTACCAGATATTACCGGGTATACGGATGTAATATCCAACCTGGGAGAGATCGAAAACAGGGGCCTGGAAGCCACAATTTCGTCCATAAATGTTGTCACAAGTAATTTCCAATGGAAATCCAGGTTCATTTTCTCAATGAACAGGAACAGGATTAATCATCTGTATGGAACGATGGTGGACATTCTGGATGATGAAGGAAATGTGATTGGTCAGCG
>CAZPTO010000244.1:0-5830 GCA_964589155.1 uncultured Bacteroidaceae bacterium
AGGGATCCGCCCAGCTGAATAGATTATCGGGCAAGCCGTCATTTTTATAAAAATTAATAAAGCTTGTGGTACGTGGATCAAATCGTGAAAGACCATTCAATGTGCTTAACCAGAGGTACCCGTTGCTGTCTTCCAGGATACCGAGGACGTTGTTATTGCATAGTCCCTCGTTCTCGGTGAAATGTTCGAAACGTATCACGGGGGCATCGGATTCTCCTGTCTTCTGTTTCACCATTTTGTTCAATCCGCCCCCGATTGTTGCCAGCCACATCGTCCCGGGTTCATGATTTGTACTGATGCAAATCGATTTGATCCAGTTCGAATTCAATGATGATGGATCCTCTTTAACATCTTTATATACGATAGTATGTTCCGGGACCAACGTATGCTGGGAGACCTTTGAAAATGGAGGTACGACCCTCAACAATCCCTGCCGCGTGGGGAACCATATCTCTCCCTCTTTTTCCGCCATGCAGGTATCGTTGTTGTAATGGTCGATTCTTCGGTGATCAAGATGGATAAAAACATCCGCTGCGGGATCGTACCTGTCGTGGATTCCTTTTTCCGAGTTGAACCAAAGCCTGTCCTTGCTGTCCTTAAAAAGAAGGTGTTCATAGAGCAGGTGAGAAAAGGAGCCCAACCCAAGCAGCTCGATCTCCCGCCTGGGAGTGGGAGCACCGGAACGCGTCGCATCCGGGTAGTAGATGGTAAATTCCGGGGCACCCGCGTCATTCCTGGTGGCTTTTATATGTACCCCATACTTCGTGGCGAACCAGAGATTACCGGCTGAATCCGTATCGATGGCATTGATCATATTGTGCTGCATCATCACATGATCCTCTGTCTCACCGCTGATCATATTGTATTCGATAGCACCCAGGGCCAATGTTGAGATCCAGAGGGTACGTATCGAATCAGCATAAAGACCGATCACATAACTATCCTCCATGAAGTTCCACCGGGGGGTGGACGGTTCAATGGACCTGAAATTGCTCCTGGGAAGGGTGATATGACATAATCCCTTGTCTGCGTGGGGCATCCAGATGCTGTTTGGATTTTCAACGAGCAACGCATTCAATTGATCATTCGTGGGCATATTTGGTAATTTGGTAAGCCACTGTCCCTGGTTCACCAGTTCCCTATTATTGAAAGAACCGGGCCTGAACCTGAAGAGATCCATTGTGTTCATGCGTACCCAGAGATATCCTTCCCGGTCTTCCCGTATACTGTATGCTGCGGATTGAATGCCGATTATTCCATGATATTCCTGGAGGGTAACGGGATCCGTGAATCGTTCAGTTTCCCTGTCAAATGCACGCAAAGCATAAATGCCCGGGGTCCATAGAATGCCGTTTGAATCCTCGTACAGGTAGAGGACCAGGTTGATATGGCTCCTGGTATTCCCGGGATACGGTACGTAGTTAACGAATGCATCCTCCTCTTCCACGTATTTGGAAAGGCCCGAACCGGTTGCCACCCACATGGTCCCTTGTTGATCACAATACGTGTCCACGATGATCTCTTCCCCGGCAGCATCTTTCCCTTGTTTGTCCGCGGGTTCATTGATTCGCTTCCTGGCAAAGGTCTCCGTGCGCTTATTGAATGTCATCAGCCCCGTGATCATCCCCTCGTCGACGTCCACACAGTTCATCCAGAGCTGCCCGTTCCTGTCCTCGCTGATCCGATTGACAGGTTGCGGTTGCTGCATGATGTTCTGACTGCCTGGATTCCCATACCTGAATTGCCGGATGCTATCCACCGGTTCGGAAGGATCATACCGGAACAGCCCGTCGGAGGTCCCGATCCAGAGCAGGCTGTCGCCATCTTCATATATCGATAACACTTTTATGGCAGAGAGCAAGTGTTTCTGTCCGGGTGTATATTCCACCTGCGTGAACGTATACCCGTCGAACCTGTTGAGCCCGTTATCGGCCCCGACCCAGATCATCCCCCGTTTGTCCTTGATGATGGCATTGACATGGTTGGATGAAAGTCCGTCTTCCGCCGTATAATACCGGATGTTCCAGTTGTCGGGTTGAGCGTAGAGGGTAACCGGAAGAATACAACAGAAGACAGCGAGGATATGCGGTCGATTCTGCAAGCATCTTCTGAAGAATGGATTCAGCATCATCTGGGGCGGACTGAAATTGATCAACACAAAGTATCTTCTCCCTTTCAGTCTGCCGCAGCAGTGAACGAAAGAAGATTCATCCTACAAGTTAATGGATAGATGCCTAAAAGTCAATTCCGATTGAAACGGTTGAAAAAACCGCAGAATTTTTGATTTTTTGAAGTTGTACTTCAATATTGCATTCATTTTACCAAAAGGAGTTTAACAATGCGAGATTCAAGAGAAGGATCAAACTTGCTTATCATCTGCATGTCCCATTTTTTTGTCTTTATAAAAATGCACATAATATTTCGGAAAATCTGGATGTAATATTATGCTGTTAATTCGTGCAATTTTTAAGTTTCTCTTTATATATACATGTATTTTTAAAGTTTTATTTTATATTTGTATATAACATTATATAATAAATCATTGAATAAAAGATATTTAACATTAGAAGAAGCTAAAAACGATTCTGTATTCCTCTGGGGAGCAAGGCAAGCGGGTAAAAGCACTTTATTGAAATCACTCTTTCCTGATGCAAGGTATTATGATCTGTTAAAGAATGAAGAATTTGTCAGGTTAAATCAACATCCCGAATATCTCCGCCAGGAACTGAGCGACCATCCGCAAGGTGAACTGGTTATCATTGACGAGGTGCAGAAAATACCGGCTTTACTGGATGAGGTTCACTGGCTGATTACCAACAGGAACATCCGGTTTATTCTGTGTGGATCAAGTGCAAGAAAGCTAAAGAGAGGCAACGCGAACATGCTTGGCGGCCGTGCATTAAGGAACGTACTCTTCCCTTTTGTCAGCGCAGAGATTAGCAATTTCAACCTGGATCATGCCCTGAATCATGGCATGCTTCCGAGGCATTATCTCATTGAAAATCCTTCCAGGAGGATAGAGGCATACATAAGCAATTACCTGATTGAAGAGATCAAAGCGGAGGCGCTTACACGGAACCTGGCCACATTCAACCGCTTCATGGAGATAGCCGCAATTTCATGTGGCGAGCAATTGAATTTTAATAATATAGCATCAGAATGTGGCGTATCGTCACCTACCATCAAGGAGTATTTTACCATCCTGGAAGACACCATGCTGGGATACATGATCCCTGCATTCCGAAAGAAAGCAAAGCGCCGACTGGTAATGTCACCACGGTTTTATTATTTTGATATCGGGATTACAAATTTTTTGTTGAAAAGAAACCGTTTGACTCAGGGCTCACCTGAGTATGGAAAAGCATTTGAGCATTTTATTATCCTGGAACTGGTTGCTTACCTTGAATATACAAACAGCAGGGCTGAACTGACCTATTGGCGGACATCCTCAGGCCTGGAGGTGGATGCTGTTCTGGGTGATGCAAACGTTGCGATCGAGATCAAGTCAGCCCGGGAAATCCAGAATCACCATCTCAAAGGTCTGAAGGCATTTGCCGAAGAATATCCCGGGGCACGGAAAATACTGGTTTCGAATGAAAAATATGCCCGCAGGGTGAATGACATTGAACTCATTCCGGCATACCCTTTTCTTGAACAATTGTGGAACGGTTCAATCATTTAACGGAAAATCACCATCATACAAGTTAAGGGTTAGAAAACAAAATGTCAATGCCATTTGAAAAAATGCGCTGCTATCTACTGTTCAATTCAAATCAATCTCTCGATCCTGTGAAGATCACCTTCCTCAATTCATCTGCCATCGTATTGAAAAGATTCTGCATGTCTGCTATCTGTGCTCCTCCGAGGTTGGTGATGCAAGTAAAGGTAACATCTGCATCGGGATAGTATTGCGTTGCTGCCGTTATCCCATACAGAATACCCCTATGGGCATAGAGTTCTCCATAGTCATTTTGCCTGTTAGCAATGCCTAAACAATAGCTTAAGGTATCATTTAGCACTGACTTTTCCGATAGCATGATATCCAGGGTGGTGGATTCCAGTACATTCCCGCGCAGCAATTCCTGATAAAAGCGTGCATATTCATAAGGGGTGGCGATGATATCAACATGCCCTGTACTGATGCGCATTTCGGTCAGATCAATCGGGGTGGCGTTCTGGATCTGCCCGGGATAGATCTCGATGTACCCGTTGACCAGGTTCGGAAGATCCGGGTAGCCGGGCGCGTTTTGATGATATGTGTTGGTGAGCCCAAGGGGACCACTGATCTCCTGCTCAAAATAGGCAGCCAGGCTCTTTCCACTTGCTTTTTCAATGATCATGCCCAGCAGGTCATATCCTGCATCGGAAAACCAAAAGTCCTCCCCGGGATCCCACTTGGCGGGCCTGTCGTAAAAATAATCCTCAAAATTAGATTCGGTGGTACGTTCTGCGTAGGGGTTGTTCAGTACATCTCTCAATGCATTGGCTTCGTAAAATGTGTCATAAAAGCCTGACCTGTGCCCCAAAACCTGGCGGATGGTAGCTTTTTCCCCGTTGGCGATCCGCGAAATCATATCCCCGGGCAGATAATCGCTGATGGGATCGTCAAGATCGATCCGTTCCTCTTCAAAGAGTCGCAGCACCATCGTGGCGGTATAAGGGATACACATGCCTGAGGATGGGTGCAGGTGACAGGGTTCCATGGGAATGTCATCCTCGATGCTGGCCAGTCCGGCACACCCTACCCACCAGCCGTCATCAGGCGTTTCGATGGCGATGGAGACCCCGGGTAGTCCGCGGTCGACATATTCCTGGAGGATCGCTTTGTAAAGACTGTTTTTAGGATTCGCGGTATTATTGATTGACTCACTTAGAGAACAGGTTGGAACCGGATCAATATTTTCCTCCGTGCATGATACCATCATGAACAAGGAAATAATGAATGCTGATACAATATATATGTTGCGTTTCATAAGTTCAATGTTTTATTATTTTTCTGTTGATTGAAGAACAAAGCGCACTCCCACTCCCGTTTGAGAGAGCGGAAGTAAAGGCAGGTTTTCCACATAGGGTCCCATGACCACATACCTGTATTTCAAATAAAAGGCAACCCTTCCAGTATTGTATCCCAGTTTGAGATCAAATGGAATTGCAAAGGCCAAATTCAAGGGCTGTGATGCAACGTATACATTATCACCATTCAGAACAAAGGTTTCGCGGGACATGGTGAATCCTCCTCCCCCGATGCCGGCCATCAGGTCTCCGAAAAATCCGGATCCGTGATGATAACCATATCCAAGGCTGGTAGTCAGGTTGACTCCCTGGATCACATACTCGGAACGATACCCTGTGATTTGGGCAGTTTGAAAGATAACAGAGTTTCCCTTCTGCCAGTATTCCCATCCAGTCCCCAGCGTAAGAACCGGATCGAAATTGTTACCGTAGACTTTGTAGAAAGGGGCAATGGTGATTGATTTATCCGCGAACTCAGCATACAGGAATTTTGCGCGATCCTGCGAGAATGCTGAGATGGAAAGCAGCATAAAAATAAAGATCGGTAGTTTTTTCATCGTGACTTGAGATTTGGGGTTATACAATAAATGCAATCTGAATTCTGAAAAGAATGGAATTTCTTAGGTTAAATGGGTCATTTGGAATGCATACAGGGCTGTTTACCTGCAGCTGGTAAGAGATTATGGAGAATGGACAAGCTAAATTATGAAGCGGAAATGGCAAATTCTAACACTATCGTCTCAAAAACGAACGGAATAGTTTCAAAGAAATGATTGTTGATAGATCCAGTGACTCCAAAAGGTTGAATTCACATTTC
>CAZPTO010000245.1:0-5825 GCA_964589155.1 uncultured Bacteroidaceae bacterium
CGGGTTGCGACAGGGTGTCAGCAGGAACCTGTTGTTCGCCGCCAGCCGCTTTATGCTCAGTGCTTTTGACCTCATGTTGATTTTCTGCACCCGCTCCGGCCTGTTGGCTGGTCTTCTCCTGGCTTTGCTCTTCCTGGTTTGTTGTGCCGCCGGGCGCTCTGCTTTGATCTTCACCTTCGAGGGTTTCACCAGTTGCCTCGTCCGCTGGCATCAGCGCATTGATATCAAGTAATGCAGAGGTTACATTCAGCGCTCCACCCACCGTTTGGTCGTCGAATACATAGGGAATGAAATTGGTAAGACGGCCATCCAGGTGCAGGTCGGAAGAACCCATCAAAATATTGAGTGTTTCCAGGTTCACAAACCTTGGATTAAAATACATGGCCATTTTTTGCAGCTCCACAGGGACAGGAATGTCGGGAGCTTCGAACAGCATGTCCTCAATGATCAGTTGTCCCTCCAGGCGCACCTGCTCATACTGTTCATTTTCAATATACGACATCCTGGTATCCCACTGCATATCAGTATTCAGCCTGCCTGAAAGGTTTACATCCTCCATTGGGACGATATCCTGGAGGGATGCAAAATCGATCAGTCCCTTTACCATCCCTGCCACCTGCATATCGCTGAAAGGTGTTGCGACCTGTAATTGCATCTCGAGAGGGTTGCCACCCAGCAGCAGGTGGAGTTTTTGCAGGTTCACCGTGGTGGCATCCATGTCGGAGCCCATGTAATCCAGGTTCAGGTCGATCGCTACTTCGGATACATCTTTCGGAAGATCCGGGTAGGAGAAGTAGCCGTCCCTGACCTGCAGTGCGAGCGTTACATCCGGCAGGATGGAGTCTTTCATGACCCCTTTCACGGTCCCTTCGAGTGAGAGTGAACCGCTGGTCTCCAGGTCTTCAAAATCCTGCAGGTAGATGGCCGGAACCATGGAAAGGAGGGTTTTGAAAGAGGTTTCTTTTGTATAATACCTGATATCAGGCAGGATTGAGCCATCCTCTGGCATCTCCAGGGTTCCTTCTGCACCCAGCACCAGGCCATTGATCCTGATCTCGTTGTTTTTCAGGGTATAAATGCTGTTAACCAGGTCTGCCGCTGCAGTGACATCCATTTCGATAGATCCGTTCCGCATATACCTGATGCCCCCGGTAGTGGCTTGTATACCGTTGATGGACATCAACAGTTCCATTTCGGTCTGCTCCGTTCCAAAATCGCCCCGTATTTCCAGGTTCAGATCACCTACAGAAGCGGCAAGGTCAGCGGCATCGTCCGTATAGTTGATCCTGCCGTTCATGATCGCGAAGCGTTCCAGTGAAATGTTCATTGCTGAACCTCCATCATCATCACCTGTTGCATCCGCATCTGAGTCAGCACCTTTACCGCTTTTCCCTGTGACATTTTTTTCCCCTGGATCTCCTGCCTGTCCAGTCTTAGCATCTTCACCAGCTTCAGTCTGTTTTTCTGACTGTGCAGTATCCTGTCCCAGGGCTTCCGCTTCTGAAGTTTGGTTTCCGGCCGAAGAAACTCCTCCAGGAGCCGGTGCGATATCCCAGTTGGCGTTACCGTCTTCCAGCACGATCCCGTTGATCATAGGGCGGTCGAGAAGGATCGATTTTACCACGATGTCTTTTTTTACTGCTGAGAAAGGGTTGACCCTGAATTCGAATCTGTCGAGGGACATGAGAGTATCACCTGCGAATACTTCTTTTCCTGTTACCGAAAGTTGGTGAAGGTTGACGCTCAGATCCGGGAATCCACGGAAAAAAGTAAGCCCGAACCGGTCCCAGTCCACCGTGGCCTCCACCTGCTTGTTGATTTCCTGTTTCACGAGCGTTTCGATCTTTGATTTGAAAAGTATGGGCACGATGATCAGCAACAGGAGGATCACACCCAGGGTAATGACAATGATGCGGATGATTTTTTTCATGGTGAAACGGGTTAATGTTTCTACCAAAGATAAGGAATCGTGGCGGAAATAAACAGCGTTGAGAATGAACTATGCACTGCTGTTTTCGATCCATTCCCTGAAGCCCTTTGACCGTTCGATGCTGACGATGGCATCGGAGGCATTTTCAAAGGGAGGTTGCATCTGGAGTTTTACCCTGCTGCGGGAGAGCATAAACATGTTTTCGATGCTGTGGATGTTGACCATGATCTTACGGTTCACCTGGCGGAACAGGGCTGGATCGACCAACCTGCTGAGACTATCCAGGGTATGGTCAGAAGGATAGTCCTTTCCGTTGAAAGTCCGGATATAAACGGCTTTGTCCCTGGCGAAGAAATAGGCAATGTCGGACACATGTACCATTTTCATTTTCTGTCCAAACTGGATCAGGAACCGGGTTTTGTAAGCCGTTTGTTCATTGTGTACATGCTCCAGTATCTCCTTCAGTTTTTCTGAAGAACCCAGCTGCATTTGGTGGTATTTTTTCAGGCTGAACTTCAGGTCCTCCTTCCTGACCGGTTTCAAAAGGTAATCCACCGAATTCAGCTTAAACGCCTCGATCGCATATTGGTTGTAGGCAGTGGTAAATATTACGGGTGTATGGATCTCCACCTGTTCGAAAATTTCAAAGCTTTGCCCGTCGAGCAGCTGGATATCCAGGAAAATCAGGTCCACTTCCTCCCTCCTGAAAAATCGTACTGCCCCTTTCACTGTTGGGATCACATCGACGAAACGGCTTCCGGGCTCAATCTCTTCAATGAGTCGTTTCAGTTTTTCTGCCGCGTGGGCTTCATCCTCGATAATGACAATTTTTATCATAGGATCTCAATAATAGGGATTTTTGCGATATAATGGTCCTCTGAAATGGTAAAATGTGGTTCCCCGGCGGAAAGGATCGCATACCTCCTGGCCAGGTTTTTCAGTCCGATCCCGGTCCTGCTGTCGGATTTTGCTTTGGGCTTCAGGCTGTTTTTTACTATAAGGAACCCGGGTTCATTGGTGATGCTTATTTCCACAGGTGCTTCCGCCGACACGATATTATGCTTGAAGACGTTTTCAAGCAACAGTTGGATGGACAGGGGCGGCAGCATCATATCCATGGTTTCAACGTTAATGTTGATTGAAAATTGAAAGCCTTTGTCAAACCTGACCTCCTGAAGGTAGAGGAAGGACTTGCAAAAAGCGATCTCTTCCTTCACCGTAACAAGTTTTTTATCGATCGATTCCAGGATATACCTGTAGATCAGCGCAAACTCATCGATGAATTCCTGCGCAGCCATGTTGTCTTTATTGACCAGGGAGGAGAGTACATTCAGGCTGTTGAACAGGAAGTGCGGATTTAGTTGATTCTTCAGCACTTCATACCTGATGCTGTTGTTCTCCTGTTCCAGGTAGCTGGCCCGCTTCAGCCAGATCCGTTCCCTGGTGAAAAACCAGTAGCCTTCGAGGGAGATCATCATAATGATATTCACCACTGATGTAATCAGCGCATTGCTGATAATCACACCGGTGATTTCTTCATCGTAGGGGTTGATGTAATTGACGAAAAGAGTGAGCAGGATTCCTATGAATGCACCAGGCACGGCGGCCAGGACCACGTCGCTGATGATCCTGTGTGCAGCGCGCAGGTCCCAGGGGAGTTTTTCATTGAGCAAGTTGATGATGAATATGTCCAGCAGTGCAAGAATGATCGCCGTCAGGAATGTGAAGAAGGTACCAAAGGCCAATCCTGCCAGCAATGCGACCCAACTGTCAACCTCGTTGAATCCGGTCAGGTGGTTGTATGTGATCACGATCAGCTGCAGCAGGAATGAGGCTGTGATCAACGTTGCCACTATTTGTCTGTTGATTTTCATATGCGCATTTAAAATTAGGGTTTTTTAATGGAATACAACGTGCCCACAGCGAGGTGAGCACAGTTGTATACATATGAGATGATTGGGGGATCATTCCCGGTTCGAATGCGGTTTTGCAATCAGAAAATTCCATAAGAGAGGGAGATTCCGTAGCTCAGTCCGCTCATCAGTTTCTCATCGGTGTTAATGACTTTCACAGGAGAGGCAAGTGTATAGGCTGCCTCTGCGCCGATCCACCAGTTGCCCGCGATCCTGAAATGGGCCTTGATGGTGGGTTTGTTAACGAAATAGTTATCGCCATCGATGATCTCTTCGTACCAGAGTTTGTCGGCCCTGTATTCATGGTCGTACCGATAGAAGTATACGCCTCGTCCGCTCTGCCACATCAGGCTTGTTTTGAGCCTGGGCGCAAGGGTAAATATTCGTTCAATATACCCGCCGGTCCAGCCACTGTTCACGTGGTAGGTTCCATCTGAAACCACGTTGTTCAGGGGTTGGTCATATGCCAGTCCGCTTCCTGCAAGGCCGAATCCGAATTTTTGGTTGACCACAAACCCGAGCTGGTAGGAGAGCAGTCCTGCATCGTTCCCGGAAAGTTCAAAATAGCTTCCTGTGAGTCCGCCATACAAACCAATGGTAACATTTTTATTATTAAGATCCAGGCTCCAGATATGATCCGGATGTGTTTCCTGTGCGCTGGCGATTCCGCCGAATAAGATGGTGGAAATAAATACTGCAATGATTGTTTTACGTTTCATGATGTTTTTGTTTTTGTGTGTTTCATAGTTCAAAAGTATGGCAGGGTGAGCACGAATGAAAAGTTATTGCGACGAGTACGTGGGTTGGGGGGATGAACGTGGAGGATCAGAGACTGAACACGAACCCAGGGCATTTTATGCGTGCCGTGCTTGATTGAAAATCCTCTGCCATATGGGATTTTCAAAAATTTTATAGTTTTGTACATACCGGGATCATTGTGGTTTTCTGCTGACCTGCCACGATCCTTAGCTGTTATCAAGGAAAGGTTCCCATGGTCGATTCCGGGTGCATGGAATAAATTGTCAACTATTTAGCAACGTTTACCCCACATGAAACAAACTGTATTACTGCTCTGTGTTTTTTTCCTCTTCTCCGGGAGTTCCCGGGATCATGGTAAACTGAAATATTTTAAAGCTGATCCTGGAGAGGGATACATGTTTCCATTTTATCTTTTTATTCCCGATGATATGCCCAAAGGTGATTCAACCTGGCTGATTGTGGAGCCGAATAACACAGGGATGGTCAGCGACAGGCTCCGTGATCATCGCAAAAAAGCACGCAGAACGGCCTCCCTGGAGTACTATATTGGCAACTATGTTGCTGTGAAATTGAAATGCCCGCTGCTGGTCCCGGTGTTTCCCCGTCCCGAATCCCACAGATTGATGTATACCCATTCGCTCGACCGGGATGTGATGCTGCAGAAGGATACACCCCTGGAGCGGATCGACCTGCAGCTGCTCGCAATGGCAGAAGAAGCAGGGGACTACCTCGCCAAAAATGAGATCCCGGTTCGTGATCGTTTTTTAATGACCGGTTTTTCGGCATCAGGAACCTTTGTGAACAGGTTTACCCTGTTGCATCCCGACCGGGTGGAAGCAGCTGCTGCAGGCGGACTGAACGGTTTGCTTGCCCTTCCGATTGAAAAACTTGAAGGCGTGCCTCTTGAATATCCGCTGGGAACCTGCGATTTCGAACTGCTGTCTGGAAAGCCATTCGATCTGGAGGGATTCAGGCAAACGCCCCAGTACCTCTTCATGGGGGCGAAGGACACCAACGATGCCATTCCCTATGCTGATGGGTATGATGAACCCGAACGGGAGAAGATTTACAAGCTGCTGGGCAGAGAAATGCAGCCAGTAAGATGGGACCGCTGCACCGAAATCTACAGGGACCAGGGAGTGAATGCAGTGATCAGCACCATCACGGGGCTGGGGCATGCGCATCCTGACAGCATCAAAAATGAGATCGTGCAATTCTTCAGG
>CAZPTO010000246.1:0-5805 GCA_964589155.1 uncultured Bacteroidaceae bacterium
CCAGGTCCTGGATGCGGGGAAGGATCTATGCCCCCGCATTTACGATCGGTTTTGCTGTTGCTGTCGTCGGGGCGATCATGGATATGCTGAATGTGGCCGATGCAACGGAATGGCCGATGATCAGTCATTTCACAACGATTATTTTTCTGCTCACCTACGCCATTGTTTTTTCAGCAAAGCACTATGACGAGATGCGACGAAACCGGCTTGTACCGGATGAAATCCTTCAACACAGTGAAGACACGGTTGCGCATGTGGAAGAAGTTGACCGGGATCAACAACGGGACATTTCAGGTCGAAAGTGAGGTCGGAAAGGCCACCCTGTTCCGCGTGATCCTGCCGCTGCAGCCACCACGCTGATTCCTGTGGATTTGCTATTTGTTCCATTCCAGGGTGCCGGATCGCTTCTCAATCACCTTACCCGCCCGGATGGTTGTTCGCTCAACGGTATTCTCCTCCATATCCAGGCAGTCCACCTGCAATGAATATTCCGGGATCCCGGCGGATTTTTCAATGATGATGCTGATCACGGGGCCGGGGGCCGCAATACTGATGGTCGCTGAATACTGCGCTGCCTTCGTGTCCCTGAATATATGGTCTGTATGATGCTCCATCCGGAGTGTGTAATGGATATCGCGCTGTATCTCCGGGGCGATCGTCTCAATGGTTTTAACTGTAAGTACCATCATATGGGCTGTTTTTTATCTTATTTCTGGTCGGGTGCGACAGATTTCAATTGTACTTCCGCGGATGCAAGTCCTTCTGACCTTGCCTTGATGATCAGGTCACCCGGTTCCATGACCGACTGAATGATCAGCACATGCCTGCCTTTGTGTACTTTTTTTGCCGTGGCATTGTATGGGGTGTGGTCGGAGGGGTTCCCGTTATCGATGACTTTTATTTGTCCCGGACCGCTCAGCTGGTAGCTGATGGTGTTGTCGGCAATGGGAGAGGTGATCCCGGCTTCATCGGTGACGCGTGTTTCAATATGCACCACATCCTGTCCGTCGGCGGTCATCTCTGTTTTGTCCGGTTCCATCAGGATCATGTTTGGTCGTCCGGCTGTGACAAGGGAATCCCGTACGTACAGGATCTCTCCATCCTTGTTCCTGAAGGTTGCCTTTGCACTGATGGCGCCAGGCTTAAAGGCCACCCTGGTTTTGATCACCCCGTCTTTGAAATTTTTCCTGGCAAACAAGGCCAGCAAGGAATCGTTCAGGGTCAGCTCCACCTCGGGACAGTTGCTGTAGACCACTACCTGCAGCTCATTGCCCTGCTCATTGAAATTCCAGTGACGCACCACCGGGGCCCCTGCCCATGGGATCTGCCAGCTTGTGCTGTTGTTCAGGGAATCCACCAGCTGCCTGTCTACCACAGCGATCTTCACCATGGGTTCTTCCGAATAGATACTTTGTGTATAGTATGCATAGGGCTTCACTTCGCCGTTTGTTTTCAGCAATCCGTTGTTAAAAGACCGGTTGGGCCAGCCTGCCGATTCGCCGAAATAGTCGATGCCTGCCCAGATGAACTGTCCCACGACAAATGTATCCATATCCATCCAGGAGTTATCCATGTAGCTGATCTCCCCGTAGTCGGATCTGCGATGTTCGTTGTATGCCTTTGTTTCTGAAGCCATCCAGATCAGATCAGGATATTTTTCATGCCAGGCTGCAAAGGAATCGGTCCTGTAATTGTAACTCACAAGTGGTTCGACATGGATATATCCTGACGGGATCTCATGTCCTTTTTCCGGTGATCCCGGGTGCAGTCCGCATGTGATCATCCTGCTGCTGTCGATCGAACGGGTGAGGTCTGCAAGCGTTGCATACCACGCTGCGCCATCCTCCGGGTCCTCAAGTTGTTCAACGGTTTCATTCCCCATGCTCCAGGCGATGATGGACGGATGATTGAAATCCCGCCTGATGAAATAGGCAAGGTCTTTTTCATAGGTGTTTTCGAAATCATACGGACTGGAAGGGTGTTTCCAGTGCATCTCCCATTTGTCGTACATTTCCCCGATCACGAGGAATCCCATGCGGTCGCAGAGATCCAGCAATCCCGGCGAATGTGGGTTGTGGGCCAGCCGGAGGGCGTTGACGCCCAGTTTTTTAAGTTTTTTGAGCCGGTATTCCCAGGTGGCATCCGGGACGGCAGCGCCCAGTGCTCCGCCGTCGTGGTGCAGGCATACCCCTTTCAGCCATACCTTTTCGCCATTCAGAATGAAGCCTGAATCGGGAGAGAAGGCAATATCGCGGATCCCAAATTTCGTAGACAGATGATCGGTGATCTTTTTTTTGTGGATCAGGAAACTCTTGAGTTCATATTGTGCCGGGGTTTTATCCGACCACATCTGCGGATCGGGGACCAGGTGCTCCTCGCGCACGGTCATCCTGCTTCTTCCCCTGACCGTACGTGAAGAAATGGTGCTCCTGACCAGGGTGCCGTCGGGTGCCAGCAGGTCCGAACGGATCTTGTACCTGATGGTGCGCTTTTCCCTGTTCACCACATCGATCTCTGAAACCACATACCGGTTTCCTTCACGCGCTTCCGTGGTAATGCGGGAATGATGTATGGGGAAATGCAACTTTTCCGTGGCCACCAGCCTGACATTCCTGTAGATTCCTGCCCCGGAGTACCACCGGTCGACCGGCATGTTTGAGCAATCGGTCCTGACCGCGATCACGTTGACGGTATCTTGCCTCACAAATGGTGTGATATCGAAATGAAATCCTATATAGCCGTATTTATGCGCTCCGACGTTGACGCCGTTCACCCATACATCGGCATTCATATATACGCCCTCGAAAACCAGGTAAAACTGCTCTTTCTGATCGTAGGCACCCAGGTACATGTCTTTCCGGTACCAGGCTACACCACCGGGATAGAAGCCGCCAGCGGTGCCGGAGGAATGTTCCCTGCTTACCTTACGCGTGATCATCCAGTCGTGGGGAAGCGATACGAACTCCCAGCCGGAATCGTCATAATTGACTGAACTGAAGGTGGCATCATCACCCTGCTTGAATTTCCAGTTCAGTACAATGCGTTCATCCACACGCGGTGCTGTATCTCCCGTGTTGATGATCAGCATTGCCGATCCGGCGATCAATATTGCCAACAGTATCCAGTGATATGCTCTCATTCCAGTGGCTTCGTATTATGCTGAGATGATGGTTGAATATCGTTGCAGTAGTTTCTCTATTGCTTCGAGGTGTGCAGCTTTTAATCTCCGGTTGACCGCGGGTTGTGAGATCTGAAGTTGCTCGCTGATGTCCACCTGGTTTTTGCCGGAGAGGCTCAGGAAGAGGGCTTCCGCCTGCTCGTCTGACCAGTCATGGATCAGAATATCCATGAATCCGCACGCCACATGCAATTCACCGTCCAGCTGCTCACTTCCTGTTGAGATCATCAGTCGCTGGTTCCGCTTCATGGTTCTCATCCCTTCCTCTGCCAGGCGGAAGGCTGTTCCGTCAGATTCCCGCAGGTGGTCCTGGAAGAGCTCAATGGGACCGATACCGATAGAGAGGCGCAATTCCATACGTTGGTCCAATTCCTTGTATGCACGGAAGCGGAACTCGCTGGCCAGCATCAATATGGCATGTAATGCTGATCCCGGGTTTTTTGAAAGGCAAAGGAATTCATCCATCCTGATGATCTCATAGTCGAGTTGCTGATCTGCGTCGATGTGCCGGTTGACTTCACTGGTCGCAGCCCTGATGATATCGGGAATCTTACCCAGGTGCTCATTTGAGATCTTTTTGCTTTCCGCGATCTCGCCGGAGATCACCGCATAGATTTCTTCAGACATAAACGGGGTGATTAAAAAATAAAATTTATATCAAAAAATATTAGTGAAAAAAATAGAAAGTAAAGATATAACAATTTTAAGTTATAATCCAAATCATAACTTAAATATTGAATTAATTTAGAAGGAATTTATCGATTACGGGAAATAACCGAAGCTTTTCCCGCTGTTCTTCTTACCCTCAGGAATGCTGCCCTGGCACTGGGTTTGTAATTGATCTTGCCCAGGATCGCAGCGATGCCGATCCCGCTGATCATTTGCCAGATGCCCCACCAGGCAGCCATAAAGGCCATTCCGCCATTGGCATTGAACAATTTCGGATTGAAGATCAGAACGAGGGCGAGCCCGGAATTCTGGATGCCGGTTTCAATGCTCAGGGTGCGGCGATCGGGGATGGAGGTCCTGGCGATTGTTCCCACGAGGTACCCGGTAAACAGGGTCTGGGAATTCAGGAAAAGCACAATTACGCCAATGGGCAGTATGTAACCCGGGATATGTTCCAGGTTGGCATACAGGGCTCCGAAAATGAAGGTAAGGTACAGGAAGATAGAGGCGATCTTCACGCTCCTGAGATGGCGTTTGGTGATTTTCGGGAAGTAATGTGCAAACAATACTCCGAGTACCAGGGGCAGTCCCAGGAGAATGAACACGATCCTGGCCATCTCCAGGAAGTCGATCTGGATCGGGATGTTCAGTTCACTCCCACGGGCATAATAGTTGACATACCGTCCTCCCCAGAACGCAAAATTCAGGGGCGTAAGGAAGGAAGCGGCCAGGGTGGCAAAAGCCGTGAGGCTGACCGATAGCTCAATGTTGGCTTTGGCCAGGGCCGAAATGAAATTGGAAATATTGCCTCCCGGACAAGCGGAGATCAGGATCATACCCATGGCAACCGACGGCGGCGGATTCAGGAGTATCACAAGGGAGAAGGTCAGTGCCGGGAGCAGCAGGAATTGGGAAAAGACTCCGAGTAGTGCTGACTTCGGATTGAGGAGGAGTTGTCTGAAATTTTCAATTTTAATTTCCAGTGCCACACCGAACATAATGCATGCCAGGGTGATGTTCATGTAAAGCAGTCCTCCGTCACTGAAATTCAGGCGGATATCATCTATAGCAGACAATGATTCAAACATAAAGTCAATGGTTTTCCGGTTCCAATATAACGTTTTTTTTTAATGGGAATATCTTGCTCATCAAACGACCGGGGCGAAACGCTGAGAAAAATCTTTATCTTAGCCGCTTCTTTATTAGTATCAGAGTCGAATGAGTTTCAAACTGGATACCCAGGATTGGGAAGCTTTTTCCCGCAAGAAAGTGCTTGTCACGGGTGCGGATGGGATGTTGGGGAATAATATCGTCAGGGAACTTTTATCAAGAGGCTGCCGCGTGTGTTGCTTTATTGAGAAAAGTCATGACGGACATACGCTCAGGGAACTCCCGGTGCGGCTGATGAAGGGAGACATCTGTAATCCAGATGACCTGGAGCCGTTGTTCAGTGAGAATGATTATGTGATCCATACTGCAGGGGTCACGACCCTGTGGCCCGCCAGGTCTGCACTTTCCTGGGACATCAATTACCGTGCGGTGCAGCTGCTGGTCAGGTTATCAAAAGCACACAATATCAAAAGGTTCATTCACATTGGGACAGCGACGTCCTTCGGACACGGACCGATGCATGATCCCGGTGATGAGAACCGTTCTTACTCGAACCATATCTTCAGGCTTGATTACCAGGATACCAAGTTCAGGGCACAGGAATACCTGTTGCGTGAATACCGGGAAAACCGGTTCCCGGTGATCATCCTCAATCCGACCTTTATGATCGGCAAATATGACAATGGAAACGGTTCCAATAAGATGATCCTCTATATATACAAGCGCAAGATCCCGGGATTCAGTCCGGGCGGTAAAAACTATGTCCATGTCAGGGACGTAGCACATGCTGCCGCCAATGCACTGACCATGGGAACTTTGGGAGAGTGTTATATTACCGGGGGGCGCAA